>JAHWLC010000127.1 GCA_019347585.1 Actinomycetota bacterium
TCGACTGCACCATCTCCTTGGTGACCGTTCCCGCAACCGAGACCCCGATGAAGGCGTCGGCGCCGCGCATGGCCTCCTCGAGTGTCCGGGCCCCCGTTTCGCGTGCGAACTCCTCCTTGATCTCGGTGAGGTCGTCGCGATCCCGACGGATCACCCCGTGTGAGTCCGTCATCAGAATCTTCTCCCGGTCGGCTCCCAAGCCGATGAGGAAGCGGGCACAGGCGACGCCGGCCGCTCCCGCCCCGGCTACGACGATTGTCGTCTCCGAGATCTCCCGATCGGTGAGCTCGATTCCGTTGAGGAAAGCGGCCCCGCTGATGATCGCGGTGCCGTGCTGGTCGTCGTGGAAGACCGGTATGTCCAGCCTCTCCCGAAGAGTGCTTTCGATGTAGAAGCACTCGGGGGCCTTTATGTCCTCGAGGTTGATACCGCCCACGGTGGGGGCGAGCATCTCGCAGAAGCGGATCACGTCCTCGGGATCCGTGGCATCGATCTCCAGGTCGAAGACGTCGATATCGGCGAAACGCTTGAACAGGACCGCTTTCCCCTCCATCACCGGCTTGCTGGCGAGGGCTCCGATATTGCCCAGGCCAAGGACCGCCGTGCCGTTGGACACCACCGCGACCAGATTGCCCCGATTGGTGAACCGGAACGCGGCATCGGCATCGTCGGCGATCACCAGACACGGCTCGGCCACACCGGGGGTGTAGGCCAGGCTCAGATCCGACTGGGTGGCGGTCGGCTTGGTCGAGCGGATCTCGAGCTTGCCCGGCCTCGGTTTCTCGTGATAGTCGAGCGCCTCGGAGAAAGTGGGGCGTCTAGCCATGGCGCCAACGATATCGGCCTGGCAACGCCGGGTAGCCGTTGGGAACCGAGGCTGCGAGAATTGGTGCGGATGATCGAGCCCAACCTGCCCATCTCCTCCGAGAACGGCTACAAGGTCATGAGCGGGTGGAGAGTGGGCCATGCACCCGAGGAAGCCACCACCCGAAGCGGTCTGTTGGTGCCCGTTGGCACCAAGGAGGGCAATGACGCGCTCGCCCTCGTCGACGTGAAGAACGGCCAGCGATTTTGGGCGGTGCCCACCGGCGCCTGGCGCTTCATCTGGCCCCCCACCGGCAAACCCGTGATCGCCGTCCGGGAGTCCCAGATCATCGCCGAGCAGCAGCTCGACAAGGTGGGGGACGAGGGCCAGTACCTCTGAGAACGCTAATCCCACCGCACCGGGCGCGGCCCGCCGCCAACATGCGCACCGCCACACCATGACCCAAGAGCACCAATCGCGCCGTCGTCGTCGGCTCACCGCCACCGTCACCGACCTGGAGGTGGCGGTACAGCGCGCCTTCCTGGTGGGGGTGCAGCTCCCCGGCATGAACGGCGAAGATGCCGAGAGGTCCCTGGACGAGCTGACCCTCCTCACCGACACCGCCGGCTCGGAGCCTGTCGACCAGGAGCTGGTCCGCCGCCAGTCCATCGACGCCGCCACCTTCATCGGGTCGGGCAAGGCAGATGAGCTCGCCGACCTCAGCAAAGCGCTCGACATCGACGTGGTCGTCTTCGACAACGCCCTCAGCCCGGCACAGCAGCGCAACCTGATGAAGGTCTTCGGGTGCGACGTTGTCGACAGGGAAGCGCTGATCCTCGACATCTTCGCCCAGCACGCTCATTCCAAGGAG
Organism: Actinomycetota bacterium; assembly: GCA_019347585.1. Classification (GTDB taxonomy): domain Bacteria; phylum Actinomycetota; class Acidimicrobiia; order Spongiisociales; family ZC4RG35; genus JAHWLC01. Next base: position 1,677 of record JAHWLC010000127.1, read on the forward strand.
GGTGCCCTGCAGGTGGAGCTGGCCCTGCTCCGCTACCACCTGCCTCGCCTGCGCGGCAAGGGCAAGACGCTGTCACAGCAGGCCGGCGGGATCGGCACCCGCGGCCCCGGAGAGACCAGGCTGGAGACCGACCGACGCCGCATCCTCTCCCGCATCTCCAAGCTCGAAGCCGAGCTCGCCGACACCGAGCAACACCGGGAGACCCAGCGGAAACGGAGAAGACGCAGCCGGATCCCGCAGGTGGCCATCGTCGGCTACACCAATGCCGGCAAATCCACCCTGCTCAACACCCTCACCGACGCAGGAGCCCTGGTCGAGGATCGACTCTTCGCCACCCTCGATCCCACAGTCCGCAAGCTGGCCCTCGCCGATGGCAGCACCGTGCTCCTCGCCGACACCGTCGGCTTCGTGAGACGTCTCCCCCACCACCTGGTCGAGGCGTTCAAGTCCACTCTCGCCGAGGCCGCCCAGTCCGATCTACTACTCCACGTCGTGGACGGGACCGATCCCGATCCGGAAGGCCAGATCGCCGCGGTGCGCCAGGTCCTCGACGACATCGGGGCCGCCGAGGTCCCCGAGCTGCTCGTGGTGAACAAGACCGACGCCATGTCGGGAGCCCGCACCACCCGCATGGTCAATGTCTATCCCGACGCCGTCCATATCTCGGCGCTGCAGGGCCGCGGGCTCGACGAGTTGCTGGAGCGGGTGGCCGTGCTCACCTCACCCCAGACGGTGACTCTCTCCCTGGAGGTGCCGTACCACCGCGGTGACATCGTGGCCGCCGCGCACCGGCTGGGGGAAGTGACCGGAGAGAAGCACGACGAGAACGGGACGATCCTGGACGTCAGGGTCCCCACCGCCCTCACCTCCCGGTTCACCGACTTCGCCCGTTAGCCGACCAGGGTCGCGGCGCCGACTATTCCGGCCTTGTTGCCCCACTGCGCGGCCACCGTCGGCACCGACCCGTCGATCAGGTGCGACCACTTGTCCCAGCGCTTGCCCATCCCCCCGCCGACGATGATCAGGCTGGGCGAGAAGAGCACCATCAGGTGGCGGAGGAAACGATCGGCACGCTCACCCCATTCCTCCCACGAGAGATCCTCCTCGTCTTTGACGGCACCGGAGAAATGGGATTCCGCGGGGATATGGCCGTCGAGCTCCAGGTCCCCCAGCTGGGTGTTGGGCACCAGCACGCCATCGACGAGCATCCCCGACCCGATCCCGGTCCCGAAGGTGACCACCAGAACGACACCCTCCACGTCCCGCGCCACCCCATAGCGGGCTTCGCAGAGAGCGGCGGCGTCGGCGTCGTTGATCATCCTGATCTCGCGACCGCTCGCCTCCCCGAAGAGGGCGCGCCCGTCGACCCCGATCCACGAGTCGTCGATGTTGTTGGCGGTCCACACCACGCCGTGCACCACCACCGCGGGAAAGCCGACGCCGACCGGGCCTTCATGATCGATCTCGTCGAGGATCTTGGTGAAGACCGCTGTCATCGCCTCGGGCGTCGACGGGTTGGGTGTCTCGAAGCGGATCCTGTCGCCTACCAGTGACCCGTCGTCGAGGTCGACGAGAGCACCCTTCATCCCCGTCCCCCCGATATCGATGCCTATTCGCCTGGCCAATTCGGCCCAAGGCTAAGCGCACCGCCAACCACCCGATAGCCTTTGGGCGGTGACCGAGAAAGCTGACATCGGCGTGATCGGGCTCGGCGTGATGGGAGCCAACCTCTCCCTCAACCTCGCCGACTCCGGTAATCGCGTCGCCGTGTACAACCGGACCCCGGAGATCACCGAGGCGTTCATGGCCGGTGAGGCACAGGGCTTCGATGTCGTGGCCACCCCCACTCTGGAGGAGCTGGTCGAGGAACTGAGCCGGCCCCGGGTGATCCTCCTCATGATCAAGTCGGGCAAGCCCATCGACGCCGTGCTCACCACCCTCCTTCCGCTGCTCGATCAGGGCGACATCGTCATGGACGGGGGCAACTCGCACTACGAGGAGACCGAGCGACGTGAAGCGGAGCTTGCCGCCAACGGGATCAGGTACCTCGGCATCGGCGTCTCCGGAGGTGAGGAAGGCGCCCGGCACGGGCCGTCGATCATGCCCGGTGGGAACGCCGAGGCCTGGCCCCACGTCGAAGCCATGCTCAAGGGCATCGCCGCGATCGCCCCGGACGGGACCCCCACCTGTGAGTGGCTGGGCCCGGGAGGCGCCGGCCATTTCGTGAAGATGGTGCACAACGGCATCGAGTACGGGGACATGCAGGTGATCGCCGAGGCCTACGACCTGATGAGTCGAGGTCTCGACATGACCACCCGGGAGATCGCAGACGTCTTCGCCAGCTGGAATGAGGGCAGGCTGCGCTCCTATCTGGTTGAGATCACCGCCGAGATCCTCGCCACCGAAGTCGACGGTGAGCCCATCATCGACCAGATCCTCGACGCCGCCGGTCAGAAAGGGACGGGCAAGTGGACGGTGATCGCCTCGCTGGAGACCGGTCAGCCCACCACCCTGGTCGCCGAGGCCGTCTACGCCCGGATCGTCAGCTCCGACCCTGCTCGCCGCGCCCGATCGGCCGGCATCTATGACGCCCCGGTCGGATCGATCGATGTCGCCATCGACGACATCGAGGCTGCCCTCTATGCGTCGAAGATCATCTCCTACGCCCAAGGATTCCGGCTCATGCAAGCGGCATCCGACGACAACGGGTGGGACCTCGACATGGGGACGATCGCCTCGATCTGGAGGGCGGGGTGCATAATACGCGCCGACTTCCTCGAGGACATCACCGCGTCATATGCCAGGACCCCCGACCTCGCCGACCTCACCGACGCTCCCTTCTTCGCCGACGCCCT
>JAHWLC010000128.1 GCA_019347585.1 Actinomycetota bacterium
AGCGCCTCGCCGAGGAGGTCTACCGCGCGAAGCACCTCGCCGGCGGGGATCATCTCCGCCGTCTTCGACCAGGCCTGGTAGACCTCGGCCGGCTCGTCGACGATCTCGGCGAGATTGGGGGCATAGTGGGCGAGGAAGACTCCCCTGAAGTAGGCGACACACTCGGCGACGAATCGACGCAAGTCGACTCCGTCGGCTGCCAGCTGTGCCACCAGCTCGAGAGACGCCTTGGCGTCATGGGAGGCCACGGCATCGGCCACGATCTGGAACGCCTCGGAGTCGGCGAGACCCAGGGCGCGGCGGACCCCGGCGAGCTCGACGTCTCCGGCGCCGAGAGCGGAGACCTGCTCGAGCAGGGAGAGCGCGTCGCGGACCGATCCCGAGGCGTGCCGGGCGATCCCCACCAGCGCCGCCGGCTCGGCCCGGTAGCCCTCCTGATCGGCGATGTTGCTCAAGTAGCCGGCGAGGTCTTCGACGGGGACGGGGTGGAAGTCGAAGCGCTGGGTGCGACTGCGGATCGTGTCGAGGAGCTTGTAGGGCTCGGTGGTCGCCAGCACGAAGTGGACGTGGTCGGGCGGCTCCTCGAGAGTCTTGAGCAGGGCATTGCCGGCCGCCTTGGAGAGCATATGGGCCTCGTCGAGCACGAACACCCGCTTCGAGGTGGGGGCCGAGGCCACGGTGGTGACCGACAGCTGGAGATCGCGCACATCGTCGACCGAGTTGTGTGAGGCGGCGTCGAGCTCGAGGACGTCGAGCGAGGTGCCCTCGGTGATGGCCACACAGCTCGAGCACTCGTTGCAGGGCTCGCCGTCGGGGCGACGGTCCTCGCAGTTCAGGCTCTTGGCGATGATCCTCGCGGTGGTGGTCTTGCCGGTGCCGCGGGGACCCGTGAAGAGATAGGCGTGGGCCACCCTTCCCTCCGCCACTTCTCGGGCCAGCGTGGTGGTGACATGGCCCTGGCCGATGAGCTCGTCGAAGGTCTGCGGCCGGTATTTGCGATACAGCGCCTGATATTGCAAGACCCTGCCACCGTAACTGCCGTCGGTGACTGTTTCACCCCCCTTCCGATCGCTTCTGTGCCAACTGGCGCGGCCAGTGCCGCGGAAAATCGGCGCAGAACGGTTCAATGAGCCGGCGTTGACGCCGATACCACGAACGTGACCCAGCCGCTCATCAGACACCCGGCGGTCAGGCGCGCCGGGACGACCCCGGCGGTGTGGGCGAGAGGCCTGGTCAGGAAGTTCGGGAAGACCACCGCCGTCGACGACGTCGACCTCACGATCGCGCCGGGAGAGTTCTACGGGCTGCTCGGCCAGAACGGAGCGGGGAAGACAACCACCATCAAGTGCATCGTGGGACTGCTCCGACCCACTGCGGGCCGGGCCGGCATCGGGGAGTTCGAGACCTGGGAGTCGCCCCGCGAGGTCAAGGCCCGAATCGGGGTGCTTCCCGAGGAGTTCAACCTCTACGAGCGTCTCACCGGCGCCGAGCTGCTCGACTTCACCGCGGCGATGCACGGGCTTGCCCGGGAGGAGGGAGTCGCCCGGCGCACCGAGCTGCTGGAGATGCTCGACCTCACCGGCGCCGCCACCAAGCTCATCGGCGACTACAGCCGCGGGATGAGGAAGAAGGTGGCCCTCGGGGCGGCGATCATCCACCGGCCCCCGGTGCTGTTCCTCGACGAGCCGTTCGAGGGGGTCGACGCGGTCTCCGCCCGTCTCATCCGAAACCTGCTCAAGGCGGCGGCGGGCAGCGGCACCACCATCGTCTTCTCGTCGCACGAGATGCATCTCGTCGAGAAGCTGTGCACCCGTATCGGGATCATGATCGACGGCCGGCTCACCATCGACGCCACCCCGCGGGGGCTCTGCGAGATCACCGGCGAAGACAACATCGAAGACGCATTCATCGCCGCGGTAGGCGGCGACCACCACGGCGGCTCCTCGTGGTACGCCAGCTCGTAGACCTCAAGGCCCGACTCACCTGGAACGGGTTCCGCCACGACACCCAGCGACGGTTCGGCCTCCCCATCGCCACGCTCCTGATCGGCTGGGTGGGGATCTTCCTGGCTCGCTCCCACCTCGACGTGTACCGCGAACTGCAGTCGTCGAACCCCGCGGCCGCAGTCGAGTACATGGGATGGGCTGCACTCCTCCTGTTCCTGGTGTGGGTGACACTCCCGGTAATCATCTTCCCCCTCGACGAGAACCTCGATCCCCAGCAGCTCGCTCTGCTCCCCATGGGCGGCAACGAGATGGTGGCGGGGCTCGCCGCTGCCAGCCTGGTGGCCCCGGCGACCATCGTGCCAGTCGCCGCCATCACCGCCAACGCCGTCGCCCTACCCCGAGGATGGTGGATGCTCGCACCCGCCGCCCTCGTCTACCTGGGCCTGCTCACCGTCGGCTCCCAGCTCTTCTCGGCGGCCATCTCGGCGATACTGCGCACCAGGCGAGGCCGGGACGTGGCCACCTTCCTGATCCTGGGCATCGCCGCCGGCTCGTTCTTTGCCTACCGGGGAGTCTCGGGGGAGATCGACGAGCTCGGCATCGGCTCGGCCGCCGTGGCCAACCCGATAACCGACTGGGCCGGGCTCATCCCCCCGGTGGCCGCACAGAGAGCGGTCACCGAGGCGGCCGCCGGAAATCCCCTTCCCGCAGTGGGATTCCTGCTGGCGGCGGCGGTGGGGCTCGCCATCCTCGCCCTCGTCTGGCGTCGTCTCCTCGACTGGCTTCTCACCACACCTCCGGAAGGGAGTCGGCCCGCGGCCCGCGCCCGCAGGCTGGGGATGGCCAGCGGCCCATGGGGGCTGGTGACCACCCTGGCCCGCAAGGAGCTGCGCTTCTACGTCCGTGATCCCCGCCAGCGTCTGGTGTGGACCGGCACGGTCATCTTCGTGGGACTGGCCATCGCCGGTACCATCATGGGGACCACCGGGCTCTTCGACATCAGGGACAATGCCTGGGCTCCGCTGGCCGCACCCGTCCTGGTCCTCTTCGTCGGTCTGCCCATCGCCCTCAACCTCTTCGGATGGGAGCGCAACGCGGCCAGTTACCTCTTCGTCCTCCCCGTGAGGCCCCGACAGATCCTGTTGGGGAAGAACCTCGCGGTGGCCACCGCGCTCGCTCTCGAGACCACCCTGCTCGCGGTGGGCATCGCGGTCTTCACCGGGCAATGGCGATGGCTGTGGCTGGTGATGCCTTTGATGGTCGCCGCGGTGGGATGCCAGCTCGCCGTGGGGAACCTGGTCTCGGTGCTCACCCCTCTCCGTCTCCCGCGGGAGGGGACCGATCTCTTCGCCCAGTCCACCGAACAGGGCTGTCTCGCCATCGTCAGCCAGACCTTCTCTTTCTTCGCCATCGGGCTTCTTCTCGTCCCGCCCGCTTCTCTGGTGATGCTCACCGTCAGCTTCGGCGAGATGGTCCCACCGTGGTTCACCGCCGTCGCCGCCATCGGCTACGGGTCGATCCTCTACCTTCTCGTCCTGCTCCTCGCCTCCCGTCTCCTCAGACGGCGCATGCCCGAGGTCCTGGACTGGGTCCAGGTGGTCTGAGACGCGGTTAGCTTCGGTCACCCCGCCGAAGGAGACCAGTTGGCCAGGCTCACCCCGCTGCAGGAAGAGCTCTGCTCTCAGGACAGATGGGACTTCAGCGACCTGAAGGCGCTGTTCATCAATACCACCCTGAAGAAGACACCCCGAGTGTCGAACACCCAAGGCCTCATGGACCTCTCGATCGAGATCATGCGGCGCCAAGGGCTGGCCGTAGAGAACATCAGGGCCGTCGACCTCGATATCGCACCGGGGGTGTGGCCCGACATGACCGAACACGGCGTAGAGGCCGATGTCTGGCCGGAAGTCTTCGAGAAGGTGATATCCGCCGACATCCTGGTGCTGGGGACCCCGATCTGGCTGGGTGAGAAGTCATCGGTGTGCACCCGGGTCATCGAACGGCTCTATGCCAACTCCAGCCAACTCAACGAGCAGGGCCAATACGCCTACTACGGCAAGGTCGGCGGGTGCATCGTCACCGGGAACGAGGACGGGATCAAGCACTGCTCCATGGGCATCCTCTACTCGCTGCAGCACGTGGGCTACACCATCCCGCCCCAGGCCGACGCGGGATGGATCGGCGAGGCGGGGCCGGGGCCTTCCTACCTCGACGAGGGGTCAGGCGGGCCGGAGAACGACTTCACCAACCGCAACACGACCTTCATGACCTGGAACCTCCTCCACCTGGCGCGCATGATCAAGGATGCAGGCGGCATTCCCGCCCACGGCAACCAGCGATCGAAGTGGGACGAGGGCTTCCGCTTCGACTTCGCCAACCCCGAGCACCGCTGAGGGCTGGATCGCCCGGCTTCAGGCCGTCTTCGCCACCTCCTCGACAGGGGGCACCGGAGCTCTCAAGTCGACCACCTCGTGCTGGAAGACGAACTCGGGGTAGGCTTCGCTGCCGTGCTCGGAACGATCGAGCCCGGCCAGCTCCTCCTCCATGCTCACCCTCATCCCCACGGTGGCCTCGATGAGCC
>JAHWLC010000129.1 GCA_019347585.1 Actinomycetota bacterium
CCGGGATCCGGGGGTGCTCAAGGCAGTTGCCCCGTCGTCGTTGATGGCCAGCCCCCAAGCGGGGCCGACCCTGAGCCGTTCCGTTGAACCGTCCAATGCCACGGCCTTGACCACCGTATGTCTCATGTTGAACTCCCCGGCGTTCGACGCCACGAGGACGCGCCCGTCGCCGGTCCAACCGAGGACGAGCGTGTTGAGTGCGCCCCACCAGGTCAGGCGTCGCGACGATCCGGAGCCGGACACCGCGGTGACGTATGCCTCGGGGTGACCGTCCCGGTAGGAGATGAAGGCGACATGCTCACCGTCCGGAGAGAAGCGAGGCGCCCGAACCGGCTGCCCGTCGTCGGTCAAGCGCCACGCTCTGCCACCTGCAACGGGGGCCAGCCAGACGTCATCGGCGCCCACAAAGGTCAGCAGTTCGTCGTGAAGATGGGGATAGCGCAGATACGTGGTCAACTTGGTATGGATCCTGGGGGCGGCGGAGATGGGCGAACGATTGTAAGCAACCCCGTCTTCACCGCTCGAAGCGGCGGCTCTCGCCGAACCGGAGGTCAGCTCTCGTCGTCGATCGATGGCCTTCCGTCCTCGCCAAGCCAATCCTCGGAAGGAACGCCCAGGCCCTCGGCGACTCTGTTTATGTAGTTGAAGTAGGCGACCACCTGGGTGGCGCTGGAGATCCCCTTGTCGTCGAAACCGTGGTCACGCAGTACGGCGACGTCGGCGGGGCCGATCGAGCCCGGCGCAACGGTGAGCTTGTGCCCGAACTCCATCAACGCCAGAGTCGGTGGGTCCAGGCCGGCGATGCGCCAGTCTTCGGCGAACCGGTCCACCATCTCCTGGTCTTCGACCTCGGCACGGAGGTCGTGCAGATGAGCCGCTATTCAGTAGTGGCAATCGTTGGCGGTCGAAGTGACCACCGCCAGCATCTCCCGCTGCGCCCGGCTCAGCGGCGACTCCCCGAACATGATGGACTGGTAGATCCGCATCGAGTCGCGCATGACCTCGGGAAGCTGGCTCTGGACGGAGACGATGTTCCAGATCCGCCCCGCCCGGCGCAGCGCGGCGTCGTACTCCCGGCGGGCGATGCCGCTGGTCTCGTCGTAGTCGAAGACGTGAATGTGGGGCACGTCTAGACCGAGAGGAACAAGGCCGGCTCTTCCAAGTTCTCGATGACCAGCGAGATGAACCTCCGACCCACGGCGCCGTCGATCGCGCGATGGTCATAGGAGAGGGAGAGTGGCATCACCGGTGCTATCACCAGGTCGTCCTCGAACACGATCGGCTTCTCCCTGGCCCGACCCACCGAGAGGATGGCCACCGTGCCGTAGGGCACGATCGGCGTCCCGTGGCCCCCGCCGACCGCCCCGATATTGGAGATGGTGAACGTCTGACCGCTGAGCTCGTCCGGGCCCAGGCTGCGGCTCTTGGCGCCCTCGCCGAGCCGCCGCACCTCCTCGGCGAGCTCGACGACGCTCATCGACCCGGCGTTGCGAATCACCGCGACCAGGAGCCCTTCGGGAGTGTCGACGGCGATCCCGATGTCGTGGCGGCCGTGGAGTACGAGATCGTCGCCGTCGAGGGTCGCGTTGAAGTCCGGGTACTCCCTGAGCGCCGGGATGACCGCCTTGACCACCAGGGCTTCCATCGGGATCGTCATGTCGTAGCGGTGGCCCAGTGCCGCCCTCACCTCGACGAGCCTCGTGGCGTCGACGTCGTCGAAGGTCGTGACGTGGGGGATCTCGGCCCAGCTCTTCGACATGTTGGCGGCGATGGTCCGACGCAGCCGGGAGAGCTGCCGGCGCTCGCCTTCGCCCCGGGGGCCGGGCTCGACCTCCTCGTCGGGCGGCCGCGCTCCCGACGCCTCGCGGGGCTCGGGTGGCTCCTCCGCCGGCTCTTCCGCTTCCCGGCGGCCGTCGCCGGAGGCGGGCTCGATGGCGGCCTCGACGTCCTCTCGGGTGATCCTTCCCCCCGGCCCCGACCCTTCGATGCCGGTCAGGTCGATGTCGTGCTCTCTCGCCAGCTTGCGCACCAGGGGCAGCGCCTTCACCTGGGTCGATCGGTTCGACGGCCGGTCCTCGGAGGTAGTCAGCACCTCGGCGTCCTCGCTGAGCGACCCCACGATCGGCTCCGAGCGGCCGGCCGGCTCCGGCTCGGCAGGCGGCTCCTGGCGTTCCTCCAGCTCATCTGCCGCGGCGTCTTCCTCATCACCGATCACCACCAGGACCTGGCCGACCTCGATGGTGTCGCCCTCGGCGCCTCCGTGCCGGACGACCACGCCCGAGTAGGGAGAGGGGATCTCCACCACGGCCTTGTCGGTCTCCACCTCGACCACCGGCTGATCCGCCTCGACTTTGTCGCCCTCCGCCACCAGCCAACGTACGATCTCGGCCTCGGTGAGGCCTTCGCCGATGTCGGGCAGCTTGAACTCGCGGGTCGCCACCTATGCCTCCAACGTCTTCATCGCCGCTTCACGAATACGCTCCTCCGACGGAAGGTAGTGGCCCTCCGATCTCTTCAGGGGGAAGACGGTGTCCCACCCGGTCACCCTCTGCACCGGCGCCGCCAGGTCATAGAGACAGCGCTCTTGGATCGTCGCCACCACCTCGGCCCCGAACCCGGCGGTGAGCGGGGCCTCGTGAATGACCACGGCCCGGCCCGTCTTGGAAACCGACTCGGCGATGCCGTCACGATCCAGCGGCGACAGCGTGCGCAGATCGAGGACCTCGACAGAGAACCCGTCTTCCTGGAGGGAGACGGCGGCCTGCCTGGTCTCTCTCATCATCGCCCCCCAGGAGATCAGGGTGATGTCGTCACCGGAGCGCTCCTTGCGCAGCGGCCCGATCTCCACCCGGTAGTAGATGTCGGGGATCTCCTCCTTTATTGCCCGGTAGAGGCGGATCGGCTCCAGGAAGACCACCGGATCGGGATCCTCGATGGCGGCGAGGAGCAGCCCCTTGGCATCGCGGGGGGTCGAGGGCACCACCACCTTCAGCCCGGGGATGTGGGCGTAGATGGCCTCGGTGGACTCGGAATGGTGCTCGGCTGCTCCGATGCCCCCGCCGTATGGCATGCGGATCACCATTGGGGCGGTGAACCGGTGGTTGGAGCGGTTCCTGATCCGGGAGACGTGATTGATGATCTGGTCGTAGGCCGGGTACGAGAACCCCATGAACTGCATCTCCGCCACTGGCCGCATCCCGGCGACGGCCATCCCGAAGGCGGCGCCCACGATCCCCGATTCCGCCACCGGCGTGTCGTAGACGCGGTGCTCACCATGCTCCTCCCTGAGCCCGTCTGTGATCCGGAAGACCCCCCCGGTGCGGCCGATGTCCTCACCGAGCAGGACCACCCTGCCGTCGGAGCGGAGGGCGGTGTCGAGGGAGTCGTTGAGCGCCTGGGCCAGCGTCAGCTCGGTCACGAGTCCGTCTCCGCGGACGGCGCCTGCATCCTGCCCAGCATCTCCTCGAGGGTGGGAGCGGGGATCGACTCGGCGGCTTCCACCGCCTCCTCGATGCGCTGTGACGCCTCTTCCTCGAGCTCGACCTGCCACGCCTCGCTCCATCCCCCGGCTCTCTCCAGCAGAAGCTGCACCCGTCGCAGCGGGTCCCGCTCCTCCCACCGGTCCGGTTCGGAGCCCTCCCGATAGCGGCCCGGGTCGTCGGCGGTGGTGTGCGGCCCCATCCGGTAGGTCACCGCCTCGATGAGGGTTGGCCCCTCCCCGGCACGGGCTCGCTCCGCAGCCTCCTGCACCTTGACCAGGACCGCGGCCACGTCGTTGCCGTCGACGCGGATCCCGGGCATGCCGTAGGCAGTCGACTTGGCGGCGATGGTCTCTGACCGGGTCTGCTCGGCCACCGGGTAGGAGATGGCATAACCGTTGTTCTGGCAGAAGAAGACGGTCGGCGCCCGGTACACGGCGGCGAAGTTCATCGCCTCGTGGAAATCGCCCTCCGAGGTGGCGCCGTCCCCGAAAGAGGTGAGGGCGATGCGGTCGGTGCCCTTCAGCATCTCGGCCCAGGCGAGGCCGACTGCGTGGATCATGTGCCCGCCCACGGTGATCGAAGGGGGGAGGATGTTGACGTCCTCTGGCACCTGCCCGCCCCTCTCGTCGCCGGTCCGTCCCAGGATGAGAAGCTCCCATGGATACCCGGCCCGCCAGTTGAGAGCGGCGTCGCGGTAGGTGGCCGCCACCCAGTCGTCGTCGCGGAGCGCCGCCGCCGCCCCGATCTGAGCCGCCTCCTGACCCTGGAACGGGGCGTAGGTGGCGAGACGGCCCTGCCGCTGCATTGCCATCGACTTCCGGTCGTAAGTCCGGGCCTCCACCATGTCGGCGTAGAGGGCACGCATCTCCTCGAGGGTGAAGGGGAGGCGGTCGACGACGGTGCCGTCGGGATTGATCAGATTGAACACGCCATTCGCCTCATCGGCAGGAGTCTGCCCGAATATTGAGCTGAGCGTCACGGCGGGATCGACCGGGAGCAGCGTCTCCAGCCCCCGACCCAATCCGGTCTTGCGTATCG
>JAHWLC010000012.1 GCA_019347585.1 Actinomycetota bacterium
CCCCTTCCTTGCGCGAGTAGTCGAGGTAGAGCATCGACGCCACCGCGTCGACCCGCAGCCCGTCCGCGTGGTATCGATCGAGCCAGAACAGCGCCGAGCTGATGAGGAAGGCCGGGATCTCCCGGCGGCCGTAGTTGAAGACGTAGGTCTTCCAATCGGGATGGAAGCCCTGGCGGGGGTCGGCATGCTCGTAGAGGTGGGTCCCGTCGAATCGGGCGAGACCGTGGGGGTCGTCGGGGAAGTGAGAGGGGACCCAGTCCAATATGACCCCGATCCCCGCCTGGTGGAGGGCGTCGACCAGGGCCATGAAGTCCTGGGGGGTCCCGTACCTGCTGGTGGGGGCGAAGTAGCCGGTGGTCTGATAGCCCCAGGACCCGTAGAAGGGATGCTCCATCACCGGGAGCAGCTCGACATGGGTGAAACCCAACCCGGTCAGGTACGGGGGAAGCTGCTCCGCAATCTCGAGATAGGTGAGATGGCGGCCGTCCTCGCCCCGGCGCCACGACCCGAGATGCATCTCGTAGACGCTTACGGGTGCGTCGAGAGCGTTCCGCTGGTCGCGTGACCGCATCCAGTCCCCGTCGCCCCAGCGGTAGTCGAGGTCCCAGATCTTCGATGCCGTCTTCGGGGGAGTCTCGTGGTGGAAGCCCACCGGATCGGCCTTCTCCCCCCGGAAGCCACCGTTGACGATGTGGTACTTGTACGACTGGGAATGGCCCGCTTCGGGGATGAAGCCCTCCCAGATGCCGGACATGCCGCGGGGGCTGAGGACGTGGGACTCTCGGTCCCAGCCGTTCCAGTCACCGATGACCGACACCCGCTCGGCGCCGGGCGCCCAGACCGCGAAATGGGTCCCGTCGGGCGTGACATGCGCCCCCAGCTTGTCGTAGAGCCGGTAGTGGGTGCCCTCGTTCCAAAGGAAGATGTCGTCCTCGGTGAGGAGACGCTCCTGTGCCTTGGTGGTCTTCTTCTCGGCCATGTGCCTGCCTGGTCGCTCCCCACCGAGGGTAACCCCCGGCGGGGGGCTGGTCAGAGCCGGTCCAGCCAGGAGGACGCGATCTCGAAGAAAGGCTCCCGGCGAGATTGCAGCGCATCCACCACCCAGGCGGTCTCCTCGACGGCGCGCTCGACCATCTCGGGGCTGTAGCCGTACCGCACCTGATGCACCTGGAACTCGTCCTCGTCCTGGATCTCGACCGTGCCGTCGTGGCGGAGGGCGACGTCGAGATCGAGGTCGATCATCTCGTAGCGGTGCGGGGACACCCAGCGGGGCGGGGTGACGATGTCGACGAAGTGCGAGTACCGGCTCGCCTCCCCGTTGTAGTGGAGATGCCACCAGCCGTCGTGTGGAGCGCAGAAGACGGCGTTCTCCCCCGCAGGCCCAACCGCGGTCTCCCCTTTCCACCGCTTGCTCCCCTTGGGGAGTGCGATCCACCGCCCGTACTCGTCCTCGCCCAAGAGGGAGGCCGCGAAGCCCCAGTGGAGGATGTCGGGGTTCTTGAGGAATTGCACCGTCACCGGGGGCACCCGTAAGAGGCTAGGAAACGCCGAGGAGAAATAATTTGCACTATCGGCATAGTGGAAATACCTTGGCGGATCGTTCGGTACCTAATGATCTCGAGCTAGGAGGCTTGGTGAGAACATCCTCGCGACTGATCGCCCTGGGGACCCTGATCCTCATCCTCGGCGCTTGCGCAGACACCGGGGACGCCGAGGGCGAGCTCATCGTCTATTCCGGTCGGGGCGAGGAGCTGGTGCAGCCACTGATCGATCAATTCAGAGAGGAGAGCGGCATCGACGTAGAGGTCCGCTACGGCGAGTCTCCCGAGCTTGCCGCCACCCTCCTCGAGGAGGGCGAGAACACCGCGGCCGACGTCTTCTACGCACAGGACCCGGCATCGCTCGGCTCCGTCGCCGGAATGCTCACCGCTCTCCCCTCCGAGATCACCGACCAGGTCGATCCCAGGTTCGCCGACCGGGACAGCCGCTGGATCGGCACCTCGGGACGGGTTCGCACCTTCATCTACAACACCGGGACCGACATCGAGCTCCCCCAGACCATCGACGACGTCACCGACCCCCGCTGGGCAGGCCATCTCGGCGTCGCCCCGACCAACGGCTCCTTTCTCGCCTTCGTCGCGGCGATGATCTCCGAGCGAGGCGAGGAGGCCACCCTGGAGTGGCTCAGGGCGCTGGCGGGGAACGACCCCACCGACTACCCGGGAAACAGCCCGATCGTGGCCGCCACCGATGCCGGTGAGATCCAGGGCGGGCTGGTCAACCACTACTACGTCCACCGTCTTCGCGCCGAAGGCGCCGGCGAGAACGCCGAGAACTGGTTCATCCCCGCCGGGGACGTCGGCTCGCTGGTGATGCCGGCGGGAGTGGGCATCATCGAAGGCACCGACCAGCCCGATGCCGCCCAGCAGTTCGTCGAGTTCCTGCTCTCCAACGAGGCGCAGGAGTACTTCGCCACCGAGACCTTCGAGTTCCCGGTGATCGAGGGCGTCCCTCCCGCCGAAGGCCTCCCCGCGCTGAGCGAGATCGATTCCCCCGACATCGATCTCTCCGGCCTGGCCGATCTGCTCGACGACGCCACCAGGCTGGTGACCGAGACAGGACTGGTCTGAGCTTTGGCGGTCGGACCGCTCCCGGCGCCGACCGCTCGCCAGACCCCTAGACAACGCACATACCGCTCCCGGCCGGGATGGTGGGTGGCCGCCGCCCTCATCCTGGCCCCGGGGCTGCTCCCGCCGCTCGCACTGGTGGGCCGGGTGATCGCCTCGGGGATCGGCTCACTGGTGCCGGCGTTCCGGCTGGTGGAGCTTCTCGCCGGCACCCTCGGTCTGACCGCGGCGGTCACGGCCACTTCCCTCTCCCTGGGCCTGGCCAGCGCCTGGCTCACCACCCGCACCGACATCCCGCTGAGACGCTTCTGGCAGGTGGTGGCGGCGCTACCCCTGGTGGTGCCCTCCTATGTGGCCGCCCTGGTCATCATCGGCGCCGCAGGCCCGGGCGGGCTCCTCACCAGCTGGCTCGGCTTCGAGATCCCCACCCCCTACGGCTTCTGGGGGGCCTGGATCGCCCTCTCGGTGTTCCTGGCCCCGATGGCCCATCTCATCACGGTCCCCGCCCTGCGCTCGATCGACCCGGCGACGGAGGAGGCCGCCCGGGGTCTCGGAGCCGGCTCGGCTCGAGTCTTCTTCACGGTCACCCTGCCCCAGCTGAGGCCGGCAATGGTCTCCGCAGGGCTCCTGGTCGGCCTGTACACGCTGAGTGACTTCGGGGCCGTGTCTCTCCTCCGCTTCGACACCTTCACCCGCGCCATCTACACCCTCTATGCAGGCCAGATCGATCGCCGCCCCGCCGCAGCCCTCTCGTTGGTGCTGATCGCCCTCGCCCTGATCATCCTGTTTGCGGAGAGGAGAACCAGGAGCCGGGCCGCCTACCACCGCGCCCATCCCCCCCGCCCCCGCCGCCCGGTGCGGCTGAGCAGCCGAGCCAAGGTGGGGGGAACCGCCTTTCTCGCCGGTACGGCACTCGTCTCCCTGGTCCTCCCGGTGACGGTCCTCGTCTTCTGGCTGTGGAGAGGGCTGGCGGAGGGACAGGCCCCACCTGCGATCTGGGAGGAGACCCTGCGCTCGGTGGGCGTGGCGGGGGCGGCTGCTTTGCTCGGGGCGGCGGCGGCGCTCCCGGTGGCGATGGTCACCACTTGGCGTAGGGCGCGGATGTCGGAGGCCACAGAGAACACGGTGTGGTCGGTGTACTCCCTGCCCCACATCACCGTGGGGGTGGCGGTGGTGATATTCGCCCTCGGATTCGCCCGGCCGCTCTATCAGACGGTGCCGCTCCTCCTCATCACCTACGTCGCCATTTTCCTGGCCCAACCCATGTCCTCGGTTCAGGACTCGCTGCGACGGGCCAGCCCGGCCCTGGAGGACGCCTCCCGCAGCCTCGGCCAGGGACCGCTCCGCACCCTGACCAGGGTCATCATCCCCCTGGCCTCACCCGGTCTCGTCGCGGGGGCCACGCTCGTCTTCCTGTCGGTGATGAAGGAACTGCCCGCCACCCTCCTGATCCGGCCCAACGGGTTCGAGACGCTGGCGGTGCGGATCTGGAGCGCCACCGGGGAGGGGTTCCTCACCATCGCAAGCCTCGCCTCGCTGGCTCTCCTGGTGGTCTCTGTCGTGCCACTCTTGGCGCTGACGTACCGTGACCTCAGCGACTGACCGACTCACCATCCGGGCCCGCGGCCTGACCAAGACCTACGGGGACGTAGTGGCCCTCGACCACTTCAACCTTGATGTCTGGGAGGGAGGCCTGATGACCCTCCTCGGCCCCTCCGGCTGCGGGAAGACCACCGCACTCCGGGTGATCGCCGGCTTCGAAGGGGCCGAAGGGACCGTGCACATCAAAGGCCGCCAGATGCTGGGACCTGAGGTCTTCGTCCCGCCGGAGCGGCGCAACGTGGGGATGGTGTTCCAGGATTACGCCCTCTTCCCCCACATGAGCGTGGCCGGCAACGTCGGCTACGGGCTGGGCCGGGACCCCGACCCGTCCCGGGTCGGCGAGGTGCTCGAGTTGGTCGGTCTCAGCCCCCTGGGCGACCGCATGCCGGGCGAGCTGTCCGGGGGCCAGCAACAGCGTGTCGCCCTGGCCCGGGCACTCGCACCCTCCCCGGACGTCATCCTCCTCGACGAGCCTTTCTCCAACCTCGACGCCGCGCTCCGCGACCGGGTCCGCCGGGAGATGAAGGTGATCCTCGCCGAAGCCAGGACCACGGCGGTGCTGGTCACCCACGACCAGGAGGAAGCGCTGGCCACCTCCGACCTCGTGGCGGTGATGTACCGGGGCAGGGTGGTCCAGGTGGACACGCCGGCCGATCTCTACTCCAACCCCGCCGACCCCTGGGTGGCGGAGTTTCTCGGCGACGCCGACGTCCTCCCCGCCACCGGCCACCGCGGGTACGCCGACACCCCCTTGGGGAGATTCAGGACCGCCCTGAGGGGGCCGGTGGTGGTGGTGGTGCGTCCAGAGGACGTGCAGCTCTCCATGGGGGAGGCGCCCAATGCGGTGGTGGCCCATTCCGAGTTCTTCGGCCACGACCAGCTGGTGACCGTGGCCCTTGGCGGGGGGGCCCGGGTTCGATCCCGGATCGGCCCCAGGCCGAAGTACCAGCCGGGTGACGGAGTGCGGGCCAGAGCGCTGCAGGCGAGAGTCTTCGCCGCCCGCTCCTAGGGCGGCGAGAGTCCGGCGGGGCTCCGCTGGCACGGATGCGTAGGGTTGGCAGCACTGCCATAGCGATCGATGCCTGGAGCAGCGCAGTGACCGAGAACGAGGAGATTTGGCACCAGTTGTTCGTAGAAGGCAATGCGGTGCTCGACAAAGGAAGAGCCTTACTCGGCAAGATTCCCGCAGAGTCCCGCTGCATGTTCTGTCACGGCCCCTTCGATGGCGTCGGGGGCCCTCTGATGTCGATGATCGGAAGAGGCCAATCGAACCAGCAACCGCATGTCTGCAAATCGTGTGTCAAACAGGGGGACAGGCATCCCGGTGGCACCCATGTCGACATCGCGACTGTCTTCGCCGACATGAGGGGATCTACCCCGACTGCTGAACGCATCGGTGACCGTGCTTTCAGAGAGTTGATCAATCGGTTCTACCGAACTTCCTCGAGGGTGCTGGTGGACGCAGGCGCCCTTCTCGGTCGTCTGGCCGGCGATCAGGCCATCGGGTACTTCGTTCCGGGTATGGCCGGGGCCGATTATGCCCGGGCCGCATTGGACAGCGCTGTCGAACTTCTGCGTGCCACAGGGCACACCGACGAGGACGGGCCTTGGATACCGCTGGGGGTGGGGGTACACGCCGGCAATGCCTACGTCGGGGTGTTGGGCGAGCACGGCGGCTCCAAAGAGATGACCGCGCTCGGCGACGACATCAACGTGGGAGCGCGCTTGGCCGACAACGCCGGAGTTGGCGAGGTGCTGGCAAGCCTGCAACTCACAAAGAGAATCGGACTGGATACCACCGGTCTCGAGCACCGCGAACTGCGACTCAAAGGCAAGGCCACACCTTTCGAAGTGGCGGTGATCAGACCGGCCTGATTCTCCGGGAGTCTGAGACCGCACCGGATCGATGCTTCGCGGGCGGCCTGCGAGCTCTCGAACACACCGACCAGGGACGCACCAACCGAGGCCTGTCGTGGTCAGTGGCGGAGGGTCGCAATATCCAGTTGGAGATGCAGGTACTCGGCACGCACCCGAGCACCCGATTGCTCGTACAGGCGGATCGAGGGTAGGTCCGAGTCGAGCGACGTGATCGTCTCTGGAACGACGAGGCGCTTCTTCGCCCTTTGGCGAAGCTCCGACAGAGTGGCCCGCATCAGCGCGGACCCTGCCCCCTGGTTGCGGTAGGCCGGGAGGACGTAGACGCCGCCCATGTCGGCCTCTTCCTCGTCGAGCTGAGTGACGAAGGCGAGCCCGACAACAGCCCCTCCGATCTCCGCAGCCAGCCACATCTCGTCGCTTCCATCATCGGCCAGCCCGTCGATGTGCGCCGCGACCCGCTCCTTGTACGCCTCTGTTCCGCCCCGCTCGTCGATTAACCAGTCCCAGTAGGGTCGCATCCCTTCGACGTAGAGCTCGGCTAGATGCTCCGGTGCATGCCGCAGGGCCTCCCCGACCACAACCGAGTCTTCCCGGGCCGGAGCGGACCGGGGCGCGGTGAGGTCCCAGACGAGGGTGAGTGCCCGTCGCACCGCGGTGAACCCTTTCTGTCGGTAGGCCTCCGGGTACGGTGCCACGTCGAGTGTGGAACCCCTGACACCGGAGGGATCCAAGCCCTTCAGGTGCTCGAGGGCGATGTCGAGCAAGTCTCGAGCGACCGGCTCCTGAGCCTCGGTGTCGACGGCAAGCTCCCGGATCACATAGCTTCCCGCCTGCGGCACCCCGAAGACACGCACGAAGCCGACCGGGCGCGAGCCGTCGAGCGCTACCCACAGCTCGGAGGTATCGGAACCCGGGACCACGGTGAGCTCGGCGACCCGGTCTGCCGTCCACGTCTCGAACCGACCGAAGCAGCGGTCGAGCAGAAGTTGCAGGTCGGTCTCGTCGCCCTCTTGGAACCGGCGTATGGTCGGCGCCGACATAGCTCCACAGGAGGGTAGAGAAAGACCGCCGGTGACAGTCAGCCGCCGATGTAGGACATCTCCACCGGCACCGGCGAGCGGGTGTGGGAGGAGCGTATCTCCGAGTAGCGGTCGTCCCGTCTCTTCCATACCGCGTCGACGGCCCCGCCCACGTCGCCTCCCGCCCGGATCACGTCGCGGAGGCTGGTGCCGGTGGAGGCGAAGAGGCAGGTGTAGAGCACCCCTTCGGCGGAGACCCGGGCCCGGGTGCACGAGCCACAGAATGGTTTGGTGACCGAGGCGATCACCCCGATCTCGCCCTGCCCGTCGCGGTAACGGAACCTGCTGGCCACCTCTCCCGGGTAGTTGGCGGGAAGCGGCTCCAGGGGGTGGATGGCGTCGATGGCATCGATGATCTCGGCGGCGGGGACCACTTCGTCGAGTCGCCAGCCGTTGGTGCTGCCCACGTCCATGTACTCGATGAAGCGCACGATGTGGCCCGAGCCCCGGAAGTGGGTGGCGAGGTCGGCGACCGCGTGCTCGTTGGCCCCTCGCTTCACCACGCAGTTGACCTTGACCGGGCCCAACCCCGCCTCGGCGGCGGTATCGATGGCCTCGAGCACCGCGGCCACGGGGAAGCCGACGTCGTTCATGGCCTTGAAAGTGGTGTCGTCGAGGGCGTCGAGGCTCACCGTCACCCGGTTCAGCCCGGCAGCGGCCAAGGCAGCCGCCCTGCGGGCGAGCAGCGAGCCGTTGGTCGTCAATGTCAAGTCTTCGATGCCGCCGACCGCGGAGATCATGCCGACCAGCTTCTCCACGTCCTTCCGGAGCAGGGGCTCACCCCCGGTCAGTCTCACCTTGGAGACCCCGCGCTCGGCAAACACCCGGACCAGGGAGACGATCTCCTCGAAACTGAGCAGCTGGTCCCTGGGAACGAACCGGTATCCGGGGCCGAACACCTCCTTGGGCATGCAGTAGGTGCAGCGGAAGTTGCAGCGGTCGGTGACAGAGATGCGCAGATCCCGCATCGGCCGCTGCAGAGTGTCGGTCACCGGGGCCATGGCGACCGAGCCTATGCGGTGGTCCGGGCTACCGGAGTCGGCTCGCCTGCGGAGCGGAGCCAGCTCCCGAGGCCCCAGGGAAGCAGCACGAGGGGGACCAGCCAGCCGATGACGGGGAGGAGCCAGACGATGCCGGCGACGAGCGAGCCGACCAGCACGGCGCCGAACAGATCGAGCCTCCTCCGCAGCACACCGCCGATCCTCCCCGCCGCGGGCGCGGCGGCCGCCACCGCGGCGACCAGAGCCACACCGAGAACCGCGAGCATCATCGGCACCAGCACCACCAGGAGAGGCAGGGCCGCCGCCGGCGGAGCCAGGGCGAGGATCACCGCGGCGACGGCGAGGAGAAGCAGCGGGGAGAACAGGATCGACGCCCCCACCAGCCAATTGCGCACCGGGGAGTGCCCGAGCCGATCCACCGCGGCGCCCACCCGCTCCGGCCACAGATAGGCGATGACCATGGCGCTCAGCGCCATGAACAGCACGACGAGGAGACGGCCGAACAGGCCCAGGGCCCGAACCCGGATGTTGGGGGGAAGCGGGGTGCGATGGACCACCGAGCCGCCCACCTCCACCCGTTCCAAACCCTCGGCCTCCCGCTCCGAGCGGTAGCCGAGGTCTCCGCTGACCGAGGCCGAGTCGGCCACGGTGAGCCGGCCAACGGAGACATCGATCTCGCCGCCCACGGAGCCGCCGAGCCGGAGGCGGCGCTGGCTGCCTCCCAGGTCCCCTTCGATCGATCCGGAAGTGCTCAACTCCGAGACCCAGGCCAGGAGGTCACCGCCGACGCGGGACGCGGGGTCGAGAACGGCGCCGACTCCCACCAGCACCAGATCGTCCCCGACGTCCCCACCGATGCGGATGTCGGATCCCACCGCCCGGATCGACTCGCCTACGGTGCCATCGACCTGCACGGTGGGGGCGATCGCGGTCACCGAGCCGGTGACCGTGCCGGTCACGACCACGTCCTCGGCGGCGAACACGACTAGATCGCCGTCGATCTCGCCCTCGACGATCACCCTGACGGCTGCGGCGTAGAGATCGTCCTGGACGACGTCCCCGGGTCGGACGATGACGATCTCGGAGCTGGTGGTCTCGGCGGCCATCGCCGGTGCGGCGGCCCCGGCCATCAGCCAGCCGAGTACCAGGAGAGCCGCGGTCCTAGAGAGGGAAGGCATCGCGCGCCATGTCGAGCAGCATCCCGGGGAAGATCCCCCAAAGCACGGTGATCGCCGCGGTCACGGCGAGGACCCAGCGGGCGGGCGCGTCCACGGCCAGGGATCCCTCGGAGGGCTCGTCCATGTACATGGCGACGATGATGCGCAGGTAGAAGACGAAGGTGGCCACCGTGGCCACCACCGCCAGGAGGACCAGCCAGCCGAAGCCTGCCGCCCAGGCGTCGGCAAAGACGCTGAACTTGGCGACGAACCCAGAGGTGAGGGGGAGCCCGGCCATGCCCAGGAGGAGGACGGTGAACGCAGCCGCCATCGCCGGGCTGCGCCCGGACAGCCCGCGGTAGTCGGTGAGCGGCGAGGCCGAGTTGGCGGGCCCGCTGACCGAGGCGACCACCGCGAAGGCCCCCACGAGCTGGATCGAGTACACCGCCACGTAGAAGAGGACGCCGGAGGTGGCCCCTCCCACCACCCCGGTCATGATGAACCCGGCGTGGGCGACACCGGAGTAGGCGAGCATCCGGCGCACGTCGTCCTGGACCAGGGCGAGAAGCGCTCCGACCACCATGGAGAGGGCCGAGATGGCGGCCACCAGCGGGAGCCAGCTTCCGTCCAGCTCGGGCACGCCCCGGAGCAGAAACCTGGCGATGGCGGCGAAGCCGGCGATCTTGGCCATCGCCGCCATGTAGCCGGTGACGCCGGCGGGAGCCCCCTGGTAGACGTCGGGTGCCCAGCTGTGGAACGGGGCCGCCGAGACCTTGAAAGCCAGCCCCACCAGCACCAGGGCCAGCCCGATCAGGGCGACGGCCGGGCTGGCGAGGATGTTGGCCCCGAGGAACGACCTGATGGCGAGGATCTCGAGCTGGCCGGTCCCCGCGTAGAGGAGCGCCGCCCCGTAGACGAAGATGGCCGAGGCGAACGATCCCAGGAGGAAGTACTTCATCGCCGCCTCGTCGGACCTCCCCCGCTCGCCGGTGAGCCCGGCGAGGACGTAGAGGGCGATGGAGCCCACCTCGAGACCGAGGAAGAGCATGATCAGGTTGTTGGAGGCGACCATGATCGAGAACCCGGTCGTAGCCAGCAGGACCAGGGCAAGGGCCTCCGCACCGCGCCGACCCAGCCCCGCGAAGTACCGCCATCCGGCGGCCAGGCCGAACCCGGCGACAACCAGGAGTGCGAGACGAGCGAAGACGGCGAACCCGTCGACGGTGATCATGCCGGAGAAGGCCACCAGGTCCCCTGACGCCCCGAGGCCGAGCGCCTGCTGGGCGTCGGCCCATTGGACCGCCCCGGCCGCTCCTGCCCCGGCCAGGGTGAATCCGGCCACCCCACCGAGCACGGTCGTGGCCGGCTTCCACTGCACCTCCACCAACAGGATCGCCGCCGCCCCCAGGGCGAGGATCAGCTCGGGGAGGATGGCCAGCAGGGAGATCTCGGGGGTGGGGATCACTCGCCGCCTCCCGAAAGCACCACGTCGCCGAGCCGTCCCGGCTCGGGCACCGTGTACCCGGTGGACGCCTCGATGTGATCGAGCACCGACTCGGTGGAAGGGGCGATCTTGTCGAGGAGCACGGCGGGATAGAGCCCGATGACCACGACGAGGATCGCCAGCGGCGCGAGGAGGGCGACCTCGCGGGTGCTCAGATCACTCAGCGCCCTGTTCTCCTCGACTTCGGGAAGCCCGGTGAACACCCGCTGGTACGCCCAGAGCATGTAGATGGCGGCGAGGATCACTCCCGCCGCGGCCACCACGGACAGGGCGGGCAGAGTGGTGAAGCTGCCCACCAGGACCAGGAACTCGCCGACGAAGCCGTTGAGCCCAGGCAGCCCTATCGAGGCGAACGCCATGAACAGGAAGAACCCGGCGTAGAGCGGCATCACATGCTGCAGGCCCCCGAAGTCGGATATCTGCTTGGTGTGCCGCCGCTCGTAGATCATGCCGACGAGGAGGAAGAGGGCGCCGGTGGTCAAGCCGTGGTTCACGTTCTGGATGACCGCTCCCTGCAGCGAGCCCGAGGTGAGGGCGAAGGTGCCGAGGACGATGAACCCGAGATGGCTGACGGACGAATACGCCACCAGCCGTTTCAGATCGGGCTGCACGATGGCGACCGCCGCGCCATAGA
>JAHWLC010000130.1 GCA_019347585.1 Actinomycetota bacterium
CGCCTCGGGAGCGCACGCACTCGCTGAACTCGTGCAACGAGGCCAGTACCGTCTCCCTGATCTCGGGCTCGCCCGAGAGGTCGAGCGCACCGGTGGTCAGATGACCCGAGCAGGCGGTCAAGACTCCCACCACGGCCGGATCGGTGAGGTCGAGACCGGCGAGAAAGAGGTCGAGACGGGGACGACCCATGGCATCGAGGGAGAGGAGTTCCACGGTCAGCCCGTTCTCGACGAGACAGTCGTTGAAGGACTCGACCGCGGCGTCCGCGGGGACCGGCGCTGCGGTCGTGGTGGGAGCCGTGGTGGTGGTCGGCTCGGTCTCGGTGGGTGAGGGCGAACGGGACTCGCCGATACAGGCGAACAGCGAGATCATCAGGAGAGAGCCGACCGCGTTACGGAGGATCAAGCCGGGGAATGGTCGTCGTCGCCGGCCAGCCGGTCGGCGAGGAGCATGGCGATATCGCGCACCTTGACGTCGCCCCGCCCCAGTTCCTTGACACCGTCGTCGATCATCACGTAACAGAAAGGACATGCCACCGCGATCTCGTCGGCCTCGGTGGCGAGAGCCTCCTCCGACCGCTCGATGTTCACCTTCTTGCCGGTGTGCTCCTCCATCCAGAAGCGGCTGCCTCCGGCCCCACAGCAGAGGGCACGTGTCCCATGACGCGGCATCTCCACCACCTCGTGGCCGGCGACGCCGACCACTCGGCGTGGGGAAAGATAGATGTCGTTGTGCCGGCCGAGGTAGCACGGGTCGTGGTAGGCGACTCGTTTCCGGTCGGGCCCGCCGTCGAGGCCGATTCGCCCCTGGCCGAGAAGCTCGGCGAGTAGCTGGCTGTGGTGGACCACCTCGTAGTCCCCGCCGAACTGCGGGTACTCGTTGGCCAGCGTGTTGAAGCAGTGGGGGCACTGGGCAATGACTCTCCGCACCCCCAGCTCCTCGAACGTCGAGATGTTCTGCAGGGCGAGCTGCTGGAAGACCAGCTCGTTGCCGGCGCGTCGGGCGGGATCGCCGTTGCACAGCTCCCGGGAGCCGAGAATGGCGAAATCGATGCCGGCTCGATGGAGGAGACGCGCCAGCGCCACCGATACCGCGGTGTTGCGATCGTCGAAGGACCCGGCGCACCCGACGAACCAGAGATATTCGGCCTGGTCTTTGCCGTTCTCGCCGAGGACCGGCACCTCGAAGTCGAGCTCGGCGGTCCAGGCGGCTCGGGCCTGCTGGCTCATCCCCCACGGGTTGGACTGGTTCTCCATCGACACGAAGGCCTTCCCCAGCTCGGTGGGGAACGCGGACTCCATGAGAGTCAGGTACCGGCGCATGTCGAGGATCCGGTCCATGATCTCGATGTCGACGGGGCAGATCTCGTCGCACGCCTTGCAGGTGGTGCAGGCGAACACCTCGTCGGGCCCGATCCTCTCGAAGAGCTCTCCGGTGCCCTCCAGCAAGGCCGTGGTCGACACCGGCGGGGAGACGCCGGCGCGGGCCGCGGCTACCTCGCCCGACTTCAGGATCATCTCCCGGGGATCGAGAGGCTTGCCGGTGATCGTCGCCGGACACACCGAGGTGCAGCGGCCGCAGATGGTGCAGGCGTCGGTGTCGAAGATCTGCTTCCAGGTGAGGTCGGTGGCCAGGGCCACTCCCACGCTCTCGACGTTCTCGGCCTCCATCAGGTTGGGAAGGGCCCGCATGGCGCCCTTCGGACGCTCTCGCGCCGAGAGGAACATGTTCGTGGGCGAGGTGAGCATGTGCCGGAGCTTGGTGACGGGAAGGACGACGAGGAAGGCGACGAAGGTCGCGGCGTGGGCGATCCAGTAGACGCGGTGCCACATCGAAGCGGTCGACGGCTCGATGAGCAGCGATACCGGGTAGCCGACGAACGACCAGATCTCGTGATCGGGCCTGCCGGCGAGTGAGATGCGGGCCGCCTCGGTCAAGACCCCGGTGAGTCCGATGAGGACGAGCAGTCCGAGAAGAACTGCGTCTTCGGGTTTGGTCTTGGAACGGATGCGCCATTCCGGAATCGCGTAACGGAACACGATCGCCAGCCCGAGACCCCCGAGATAGACGAGTGAGGCGAAGTCGAGGATCGCGGAATAGGCCAGGTAGACGGGTCCGTGGAGGAACTTGAGGCCCGCCGGCATCAAGTGGTCGATCTCCAGCGTGACCGTTCCCAGGAACAGGACGATGAACCCGTAGTAGATCATCGAGTGCATGATCCCGGCCTTCGGGTACCGCATCAGGGTCTTCATCGAGAGCCCCGCAGCCAGCCGCCGCATCCGATGCCGCCAACGGCCGGTTCGGCGATCCGGTCTCCCCTGCGCCCAGCCGTGCGCTCGCAACGAGAACAGGTGGAAGGCGAGCCAGATGAAGGCGGCGACGGTCACGTAGAAGGCGACCACGACGACATCTGGGATATTGCCGAAGACCTGGCGTCCCACCTCGAACTCGGGGTGCTCGGCGAGCGACCCGAGGAGCCAGAGGCCGAGGGTGCCCACGGCGAGGACGACGCCGGTGGCTGCCAGGATCTGAGCCGCCGAAGGCAACCAGCGGGTTGTGCGGACCTCCTCCTGGCGCTCCTGCGTGGCGGTCATGCGAGGGGCGAGTGTAGGGCCGGCCGCCTGAACTCAGGCCCTGCTCGTGCCGGGCACCATCCTCGAGCCCAGCCAAGTGGTGATGGGCACTGCCGCCACCAGGCCGATCGATCCGACGAGGGTGCGGGCGATCTCGACCGCCACCACCTCGGAGCTGGCCACCACGCCGAGCCCCTGTTCGGACAGGGTGAACAGGATGAGGAGTGGAAGCGAGGCGCCGGCGTAGGCGAGGAGCAGGGTGTTGACCGTGGAGACGATGTGGTCGCGTCCCACCCTCAAGCCTGCCGAGAACAGCTCTTCGGACGGCAGCGCCGGATTGGCTCGATGCACCTCCCAGACGGCGGAGGCCTGGGTGACGGTGACGTCGTCGAGCGCGCCGATGGCGCCGAGTACCAGCCCGGCGAGCAGCAGGCCGCTCAGGTCGAGCGTTGGTATGGAGAGCAGGTAAAAGGCCTCCTCGTTCACCAGCCCGGTGAAGTCGGCGAGAGCCACGACCAGGGCGGAGAGCCCTACGGTGAGGAGGAGGGCGGAGAAAGCCCCTACCGCGGCGACATGTGTCAGCGGGTTGTAGCCATGCGCCAGGTACAGCGAGACCATGGCGATGGCGCCACCGCCGACGAGGGCGACGAGCACCGCATCCTCGCCCTGGACTATGGCGGGCAAGATGAAGAACACCAGGATGGCCACGCTCAACGCCAGGCCGGCGAGAGCGGCGATGCCGCGCAGTCTCCCCAACCCGACCACTGCGAGTGCGAACAGCAGCGTCAGCCCGATGAGGAGGGGCCAGCGGGACCGGTCGGCATACTGATAGGCGACGGTGCCGTCGTCGAGCTCGACGACCGACAGGAACACCTCGTCCCCGGGGGCCAGGTCGGGCTGACCCGGCTCCACCGGGAACTCCATCTCGGGTGTGTCCGCGAATCGCTCCGAGTCCTCCTCGATGACCAGGAACTCGACGACTGTGCACTCGGCCTCGGCCGAATAGCTGCACGGCCCCGGGATCACCGCCCCCACCTCGGCGCGCACGGTGTCCCCGGCGAAGCCGATGGCGGTGAGGTCGAGGGGGGGTGCCTCCCGAGGCCAGAGAGCGATCAGCCCGACGACGATGGCGATCCCGATCACCGCCACCAGGCCGCCAAGCCCGCCGGGCCGGGGCACCCGCCAGCGCCGGTCGGGGCCGGTGAAGGTCTCAAAGTCGGAGCTCACGGCCCTCCATCACCTCCCGAACAGGTTCTTGAGGAAGAACCAGGCGTTGGCGGGACGCTCCGCGAGGCGGCGGGTGAGGTAGGGGTACCACTGCGAGCCGAAGGGAAGGTAGATGCGGAGTGGATACCCCTCGTCGACCAGGCGGCGCTGGAGGTCGGGGCGCACGCCGTAGAGCATCTGGAACTCGAAAGGCTCCTCCCGGGCCGCGGCCAGGGCTTTGGCCAGGTTGACCAGGGAGAGATCGTGGGTGGCCACCGCGGGAAGCGTCTGCTCCATCCCCATCAAATCGCGAAGCTGCCGGGCATATGCCTCGTCGACCTCGGACTTGGCGGTCAGGGCGACCTCCTCCGGCTCGATATACGCCCCCTTGCAGAGGCGGATGTGCCCCCCGAGGGGAGCCAGCCGGCGAAGATCGCTCGGCGTCCGATGAAGGTAGGCCTGTAGGGCAATCCCCAGGTTCCCGTGCACCGGCTGGGTCTTCTCGAAGAGGCGGATCGTGCCCGCCCCCCGGCTCTTGGCCAGCTGGCCGGCGGCGTCGGCATGGCGGATGAGCTCATCCGTCGTCATCTCCCCGGGCCGGCCGAGGGCCACACCGGTGGAGGCGGAGAGGAACACGTCCTGGTGGCCGGTCGAGAACGGGGTCGAGAACGCCTTGGCGATGGCCTCGGCCACGTCGAGGGCAGCGGTCTCGT
>JAHWLC010000131.1 GCA_019347585.1 Actinomycetota bacterium
GGGCACCGCCCCAGATTCTCGCGCCAGTGAGATCGCCTCCTCGGGACCGAGCCGGTCCCTGCCGACGTAGGCGGGCCGGCCCGCGCCCAGCCAGAGGTCGAAGGCGGTCCTGATGTCGGGAACGTAGCCCCTGGCCATCATCACCGCAGCGATGTGAGGCCTCCCCACCGAGCCACCCCCGGCTTCCTCGAGGACCTCGCTCATGTCGATCGGCATCCCGAGCCGGCTCAGACGCTCGACCATGGCCCGGTTGCGCCCCTGCCGGCCCGCTTGAAGTGCGCCGAGGCGATCCTGCAGCGGGCCCGTTCCCGGCTCCAGCCAGAGGACCACGAGGTGCATGCCTCCCCGGTCGTAGTCGAGCGAGAGCTCGGTCCCCGGTATCAACTCCAGCCCGGTCCCTGCTGCGGTCCGACGTCCTTCCGCCACCCCCTCCAGCGTGTCGTGGTCGGTCAGGGCCAAAGCGGTGAGCCCCGACTCCAGGGCGGCGTGGACCAGTTCGGCCGGGGTGTTGGTCCCGTCAGAGGCGGTGGAGTGGACGTGGAGGTCGACGCTCATCGGGCGCGATGTTCGCGTCCGGCACCGTCAGGAACCGTTCACCTCGATGTCGATCGACTCGATATAGACGGTCTCCAACGGCAGACTGCGCTGCACCGATCCCGGGGCGACTGCAGTCTCGATCGCCGCTATCCGCTCCAGGGTGTCTTCGCCTCCCACTACCCGGCCCAGGACATTGAATGAATTGGTGAGATGGACACCGGCCTCGCCGGTGACGATGAAGAACTGTGACCCGGTGGTCCCGGCACCCCGGTTGTCCATCGCCACCACGCCCTCCTCGTAGACGAAGTCCTCCTCGGGAAACTCGTCGGGAACGGCGTACCCCGGCCCGCCCAGACCGGTGGCTTCGGGATCGCCGACGCGGACCACGAAGTCCTCCACCACGCGATAGAACACCTGCCCGTCGTAGAACCCCTCCCGGGCGAGGAACACAAAGGAGTCGACGGTCTCGGGAGATCGCGACCGATCGAGTTGCACCGCTATGTCGCCACAGGAGGTGGCGATCGTCGCGGTGAGCGTGCTCTGAGGTGTGATGTCGGCCGGCTCCTCGGGCTGCTCGAAGCTCATCACCTCCTGCGGTGGCGGCCGCTCGACCCCACAGGCGGTGGGTTGATCGCGAAAGCGTTGATAGGGACCGGAAACCTCTGACTCGTCGTCGAGCAGCCCGGGCAAAGCGAACACGGCGACCACTGCGATGCCGAAGAGCAGCGCGGTCCCGATCCTGCGAGCCAGCTCCCGACGCGAAGCCCTTTTCCGCTCCGACTCCCTCTTGGCGGCGCGCAGCTCTTTCTGGCGTTGCCTGCGGTCCGACATGGCGGGCGACTCTAAGGCAACACGCCTCGGGTTGCCCGATCTGAGATTGCCGGTTCCGATGCTCCCTACGATCCAGACTGTTGGTGTCATGCCCGTAGTGGTCCAGAAATACGGCGGCTCCTCGGTGGCCGATCCCGACCGTCTCGAGGCGGTCGCCGACCGGGTGCGGGACACCCGGGCCTCGGGAAACGAGGTGGTGGTCGTGGTCTCGGCGATGGGGGAGACCACCGATCAGCTCGTCGAGCTGGCAGCCCAGGTCAGCTCGCAGCCCCATCCCCGCGAGATGGACATGCTGTTGACGGCGGGTGAGCGGATAACCATGGCCCTGCTCGCCATGGCGCTGAACGAACGTGGAGTGCCCGCGGTCTCCTACACCGGCTCACAGGCCGGCATCCTCACCGACTCGGCCCACGGTGGGGCTCGGATCACCCGGATCACCGGGGAGCGGGTGACTGCATCTCTCGGCGAGGGCAAGGTGGTCATCGTGGCCGGGTTCCAGGGAGTCGACCCCCAGCGACGAGAGGTGACGACGCTGGGGCGGGGAGGCTCCGACACCACCGCCGTGGCGTTGGCGGCCACTCTCGGCGCCTCGTCTTGCGAGGTCCTCACCGATGTCGACGGGGTGTTCACCGCCGACCCCCGGGTGGTTCCGGCGGCTCGCAAACTGGAGGCGATCGGTTACGCCGACATGCTCGAGCTGGCGCGAGCCGGCGCCGGCGTCCTAATGCCCCACTCGGTCGAGTACGCCCGTGATCATGAGGTCCTGGTCCATGTGCGCTCCTCGTTCCATCACGAGCCGGGGACGATGGTCGGCGGGGACAGCGAAGACGCCCAACTGGCCGGGTTGGCCCATGCCAATCTGGGGGACGTGGGTGTGATCACTCTCGTCGGCGCCGACGCCGACGAGAATGCGGAGCGGGCAATGAGAATCCTCGGCGAGTCGGGGATCGAGTCGTCCGAAGGAGGGTCTGCCGCCCGGATGGCCCGCATCGAGGTGGAGGCGTCGTCCCTCGATGTTGCGGTGCGTCTGGTCCATGACAGACTGCTCGGAATGGAGGCCAGCCTGTGACCACTTTGGCCGTCGTGGGCGTCACCGGGGCGGTGGGGCGCACCATGGTCTCACTCCTCGGCGAGCGGGGCTTCCCGGCTGACAGGGTGCGATTGATCGCCTCCGCCCGTTCGGCGGGGACCAGCCTGGACACCTGGCTCGGGGAGATCGAGGTGGAGGATCTGGCCCGCGTCGACCCGCGCGGCGTTGACATCGCCCTCTTCTCCGCGGGTGGCGATACCTCCCGGGAGCACGCGGCCCGTTTCGTCGACGCAGGGGCCGTGGTCATCGACAACTCGTCGGCATTCCGCATGGAGCCGGAGGTGCCTTTGGTGGTGGTCGACGTCAACGACCAGGCGGCCGGTGAGCATCGCGGGATCATCGCCAACCCCAACTGCACCACGATGACCTTGATGATGGCGGCGGCGCCTCTCCATGAGACCGCCGGTCTGGTCTCGATGGTGGCCACGTCCTATCAGTCGGTCTCCGGCTCCGGTCAGCAGGGCGTCACCGAATTGCTCGACCAGACGGAGCACTTCGCGGGGGATGTCGACTCCCTGATGCGGGGCGGCTGGCACGAGCCTGGCCTCACCGTCTATCCCCGGCCCATCGGGTTCAACGTCATCCCGTTCGCCGGCGACGATGCGGAGGCGGGGTACACCAGCGAGGAGCTGAAGCTGGTCCACGAATCGCGCAAGATCCTCGATCTGCCCGACCTCGCCGTGGAGCCGACCTGTGTCCGGGTACCGACCCTGGTCGGCCATGGGGTCGTGGCCACACTCCGCTTCGAGAGGAGGGTCGGCGCCGACGAGGCGGTGTCTGTGCTGGTCTCGGCTCCCGGTGTCTCCCTGTGGAAGGACCGGGTTCCGACGCCCCTGGACAGTGCCGGGACCGACGAAGTTCTGGTGGGCCGGGTCCGGGAGACCATCGGCGAGCCGGGGGGAATCAACCTTTGGGCCGTGGGTGACAACCTGCGCAAGGGTGCCGCGCTGAACGCGGTCCAGATCGCCGAACTGCTCGTCTAGACGACGATCGTCACGATCATCCCGAAGATGGCGGTGAGGGCGGTCATGGCACCGGCCGTGGTGGCCATGTAGGTCCGCTGCTGTTCGAGGATGATGCTGCGGATCTCCTGATTTCCGCTCCCAGCTCCACCCCGAGAGACTCGATCATGCCCTGGAGACGTGCGATATCGCTCCTGGTGGCCAACTCGGCTCCGGGATCGATGGGGAGACTGGTCATCAGGGTGTCGGCATGCTCGGGTCCGAGCACCTCCTGGAGACGAGCACACAGCGAGTGACGAGAAGCCTCTGAAGAGGTCATGTCCAACCGATACCGGCCCGAGCCGGTGTGATCGAGAGGGTCGGGTTTGACCACTCGGGTGACGACTGCGAGGGCAGTACACTTCCCCACACGGGACGTGGCGCAGTTTGGTAGCGCGCAGCGTTCGGGACGCTGAGGTCGCCGGTTCAAATCCGGCCGTCCCGACCACAAAAGGTGCTGGTCAGAGGCTTGCAGTCAGGCCTCCGGCCAGCACCTCGGTCGTTTCATCCCGCGTTTCACCCGCGTCCGAGGATGCTGGAAGGTTCTGGCGAGGACCCCCTTCCTCAAGCATTCACTCGGTATATCCGATATTGGCGCCGGGGTTGGAAGAGATGTTCAGAACCATGTCGAAATCGTCGGTGAGCACCGATCGCTCGAAGGCTCGGAGTGGGTCGCTGGTGCGTCGCATCGGTCTTGGTGCATTTTCACTCACTCTGATCCTGGGGGTCTTGACTCTGACCGCCGGATATTTGCACGAGCGCAGTGTCCTCATCGGGGAGTCCACCGAGCGGATCGAAGCTGTGGCGGAGGTGCAAAAGGCCCGCCTAGAGGCGTACGTCGAGGGGACCCAACAATCCGTCGCTCTGATAGCCAGCAGGACTCGTTTCCGTAGTGCATTGAATGAGTATGCGCAATCTTCCGATCCGGAACTCGTTGGTGAGATGGAGAAGACCCTCTCCGATGCGGTGGCTGCAGACGACCGGGTTGTCTTGATCGAGGTCCTCGATCTTCAGGGAGAGGTCGTCGTCAGCA
>JAHWLC010000132.1 GCA_019347585.1 Actinomycetota bacterium
GGCCGCGGTGTGGTGATAGACGCCACACAAACCGTCGGGGCCTACGGTCGCCGCGGTGCACTCGAGCGCATCGTGCTGGGGCGCGACGTCGTATCCGGGCTTGATCCCGTAGCCGAAAGGCAGATCGGTGGGCCTGCCCAGGTGCTCGACGATGGCGAGGTCGCCGATGCGCCCGACCACCGTCCCCAGAGCGAGCCCGAAAGCCGACATGTCGAGGGTCGGCCAGACTCGCATACCGAGCTGGCGCATTCGCCATACCCCGCCGATGATGCCCCCGGCGAACCCGCCCAGGATGGAGAAGCTGCCCGAGAGGGGGTTTAGGGCGTCGGACAGCGGCGCCCCGTCGAGGATCGCCGCGGGCGCGGTGAGGTACCTGGCTCCGAGGAGTGCACCGACCAGGCCCCACATCAGTGCCGACTGATATTTGAGCGTGTCATAGCCCCTTCGGCGCAGCTCACGGGTGGCCAGCCCGGCGCCGGCGACGAACCCGACGGCGGCGAACAGCCCGTGAAGGGAGAACTGGAAGGGACCGATGTCCCAGATCGGGATGGGCGGATAGCTGATGACCCCGAACATGCGCAGCCAAAGGGTACCGGTTCAGGGGCGGAGCGGAATCGGGCCGACCCGCCCTGGCTAAAGTGCCGGCCCGTGAGCGATCTTCTCGAGGCGGCCTCCGAAAAGCTGGGCACGCCTCAGGCGCTGGTGCAGCGCTCTGCGGCGGCGCGCGCTGCCGAAGAAGGCACCGATGTCGACGCCATCCTCGCCGCCTGGGCGGGAGGGGAGGCGGCACCCCCCGCCGCCAAGGATGAGCCCGAGGCGGAAGAAGCCGCC
The DNA here is from genome assembly GCA_019347585.1 of Actinomycetota bacterium. Lineage (GTDB taxonomy): Bacteria > Actinomycetota > Acidimicrobiia > Spongiisociales > ZC4RG35 > JAHWLC01. Next base: position 832 of record JAHWLC010000132.1, read on the forward strand.
GAAGCACCGGCGCCGGAAGTCGAGGAGGAACCAGAAGCCGCGGAGCCCGAAGAAGAGGCGCCTGAAGAGCCTGCCGCCCCGCAGCCTGTTCCCCAGCCTGCCGTCGTCGAGGCACCCGCCGGGGCCCCCGAGCGCGTCGCCGAGCCCGAGCCTGAGGTCGAGCTGGAGCCGGTGCCGCTGGGCGATCGGGTGCGAGCCGCGGTGCGGGTGGGAGCGTGGACCGGGGCTGCCCTCGGCCTCGTCGGATTCCTCGTCTCCGGAGCCTATTGGGCGCCTTTGGCGGCATTTGCCGAGGACGGGCCGGTGGTGGTGGTGGGCAGCCTGGGTGTGATGATCGCTGTCGCCCTGGTCAGCATCGTCTTCGGCTCCGTAGTCGCCTCGATGTCCCGGGCCACGGCGACCTGGGCCAACCCCGCGATGGAGCTGTCGTCGTCACGCCAGGCCACCGCTTGGATCGGCGCCGGGCTCGGTCTCCTCCTCGGACTGGTGGGAGGGGCCCTACTCACCGGGCTGGGCACTGCCGTCGAAGGAACAGAAGGTCTCGTGCAGCTCCCGATGCTCACCACCTTTGTCGTGCTCATCCTCGGTGGGGCCGTGCTCGGCGGGCTCACCGCCGCCGTTCCCCAGCTCATCGGGACCCCGGTGGTCGTCGGAGAGGAGGACCTGGAAGAGGTGCGCACGGTCAGGGAACGCCTCGGAAATGCCGTCGGCGTGCCCCTGACCGGAGTGGCGATCCTCGTCCTGCTCGTCCTCCCGTTCGCCTACCTGCTGATCCAGTCCAACCATCTGCTCCCGGGTCTGGGAGCAGCCCTCGTCGGCATCCTCACCGCCGCCGGGATTCTCGGATTCGCCGCTCTCGCCGGGAACCGCCCCCAGATGCGGATCTCCACGGGCGACCTCCTGGTCGCCGTCGCCGGGATCGGCGCCGTTCTCATCGTGATTCTCGCCGTACTCTTCTACTCCGGATCGGAACAGGAACACGAAGAGGAGACCGGCACCGAGGAGGCAGCGGTGGTCCTCTCGATCTAGTGGTCGACGACTACCAGCTCAACCGAGATCGGCGTGGTTGAGCGCCGCCGACACCTCGCCGTCGACGAGAGCATCTCGCACCCGGTCCGCAACCTCCCGGGCCACCCGGACCTGGGCGTCATCGGTCGATGCCCCGAGGTGGGGAGTCATCACCAGGCTCGGTGCCCCCCGCAGGGGGCTGTCCCCGGGAAGGGGCTCGGTCTCGTAGACGTCGAGAGCGGCTCCCGCCAGCTTCCCGTCCCGCAGTGCCGCGGCGAGCGCCGGCTCATCGATGACCCCGCCTCGGGAGGCGTTGACCAGATAGGCGGTGTCCTTCATCTTGGCCAAAGCGTCCTCGCCGACCAGGCCTTCGGTCTCGGGCGTGAGGGGAACGTGGATGGAGATGACGTCGGAGCTCTCCAGCACCTCGTCGAGGTCGGTGAGCCTGAACCCGAGGTCGTCGGCCCGCTCATCGCTCAGGTACGGGTCGTGGACGATGACCTCCATGCCGAAGGCGCGGGCCCTTGTGGCCACCTCACCGCCGACCCGTCCGGCGCCGATCAGGCCGAGCGTCCTTCCCTCTAGCTCCACTCCCTTGAATGCCGACCGATCCCACCGGCCATCCCGCATCGAGCGGTCGGCCTCGGCGAGATCGCGGACCAGGGCCAGGATCAGGGCCATGGTCAGCTCGGCGGCCGCCACCGTGTTCCCGGAGGGAGCGTTGAAGACGGCGATCCCTCTTTCGCTGGCGGCGGCGACGTCGATGTTGTCGACACCGACACCAGCGCGGCCGATCACCCTCAGCTCGGGCGCGGCGTCGATCATGGCGGCGTCAACGGTCGTGGCGCTGCGGACGATCAGAGCGTGGGCACGAGCCAGGGCCTGGGCGAATTCGGGAGTGGTGGAGTCGTCGATGCTCTCCACGAGGAAGTCATCGGCCTCGGCGAGTTCGGCGAGGCCGCGCTCGTCCACCTTGTCGGTGGCCAGAACGAGGTGCTTCATCCCAGTACTTCGCTCAACTCGTCGAGCAGCTCGTCCAACTCCTCGACGGTGTGATCGCCCATGTGCCCGATGCGAAAGGTCGAGTTCTTGAGCTTGCCGTAGCCGTCCCCAATCACCCATCCCCTCGAGCTCATCTCCTTGACCACCGCGGGGGACCCTCCACCGGGGATGGTGACGCAGGTCACCGTGGGCGAGCGGTGGCCCTCGGCGGCGAGCACACCGAGGTCGACGCCGTTGCCGCCCATCTCGTCGATCCAGTGGAAGGTGCGCTCCTGCATGGCGAGGTGGCGGGCCCACCTCCCTTCGATCCCCTCCTCCGCTATCCGGCTCAGCTGGTAGTGGAGGGCATAGAGCAGCGACACCGCAGGAGTGGCCGGCGTCTGCCGCTCCTGTATCTGATCATGAAGCTGGTCGAGGTCGAAGTACCAGCCGCGGTCGGCGATGCTGCGACCCCGATCGAGCATCGCGTGCGAGGCCACCCCGAAGGCAAGGCCGGGGGGGAGGGCCAGCGCCTTCTGCGAGCCGGTGAGGATGAAGTCGATCGCCCATTCGTCGGTCATCGTCTTCACGCCCCCGATCCCGGTGACCGAATCGACCAGGAGCAGGGCGCTGGGATCGTCGGCCACAACCGAGGCGATCGCCTGGAGATCCTGTAGAGCCCCCGTCGAGGTCTCCGACTGGGAAAGCGTGACGGCGTCGTACTCTCCGCGTTGGAGACGATCGGCCAACTCGCCTGGTGGGTGGACCCCGCCCCAGGGGACCTCCCAGACGTCGGCGGTGCGCCCGCACATCTCCACGATCTCCGAGAACCGTTCCGAGAACGAGCCGTTGACCAGGCTGAGCGTCTTGCCCCCGGGAGGGACGGCGTTGCGCACCGCGGCTTCCATGAGCCCGGTCGCCGACGAGGTGGAGACGATCACCGGTCGGGTGGTCTGGAACACCGGCTCGAGGCCCTCCTGGATACGACCCAGCAGATCCTCGATGGCCTGGCCGCGGTGGCCGATCATGGGCCGGGCCTGCGCCTCGAGCACGTCGGGGTGGACTTCGGTCGGGCCGGGGAGGAAGAAGCGCCCGAACTCGGGTGTCTGGGTCATGGCACCACAGTTTTTACCAGGTCGTCCCGTCGCTCAACCATCGGCCAGCGCCAGGGCCCTCCTGGTGCCGTCGTCGAGCTCCCAGGTGACGAGGATCGGCTCCCCGGTGCGCTGGTGCTCGCGGAGATGGGAGGACCGTTCTGTGTCGATTTACCCGGCTACAGGCCCCGCGAATTGACACAGAAGGGTTCAAGGGACCGGGACGGTGGTACCCAGCTCTTCCCAGTCGCGCTCCTCGGAGGTCCAGCGGAACCAAATCACCGCGATGGTGCCCCAGATGAGCAGGCCTCCGCCGAGCTTCATCACGATGCCGGCGACGGTTTGGTCGGTGACCGCTGACAGCCCCCAGACCAGGGAGGCGTCACCGTAGACCGGGTAGATCGGGACCGAGGAGAAGGTGAGGAAGGAAGCGGGGATGGTGGGAAGCAGCGATTGGAGGACGAGG
>JAHWLC010000133.1 GCA_019347585.1 Actinomycetota bacterium
CGTTGCGATCACCGAGATAGACGTTGTCGCCCATGCCGATCTCGTCGCCGTAGTAGATGACCGGAGCGCCGGGCAGGGAGAGGAGAAGACCGTTGAGCAGCTCGACCTCGCGCCGGTTGTTGGCCAGCAGCGGGGCGAGCCGCCGTCTGATGCCTACGTTGATCCTCATCTGGGCGTCGTCTGCGTAGACCCGGTACATGTAGTCCCGCTCCTCGTCGGTGACCATCTCCAGGGTCAGCTCGTCGTGGTTCCTCAGGAACATGGCCCATTGGGCGCTCTCGGGTATCGGGGGTGTCTGCTCGAGGACGTCGATGATGGGAAACCGGTTCTCCATGCGCAGCGCCATGAACAGCCGGGGCATGACAGGGAAGTGGAAGGCCATGTGGGCCTCGTCTCCGTCGCCGAAGTAGGCCACCGCGTCGTCCGGCCACTGGTTGGCCTCGGCTAGGAGCATGCGATCGTCGTAGTTGGCGTCGACGTGGGCCCGCAGCTTCTTGAGGAAGGAGTGGGTCTCGGGGAGGTTCTCGCACATGGTCCCCTCCCTCTCGTAGAGATAGGGGACCGCGTCGAGCCGCAGCCCGTCTACGCCCAAGTCGAGCCAGAAGTCGACCGCGTCGAACAGCGCTTCGTGGACGTCCGAGTTCTCGAAGTTGAGGTCGGGCTGGTGGGAGAAGAAGCGATGCCAGTAGTAAGACTGCGCCACCGGGTCCCAGGCCCAGTTGGAGGTTTCGGTGTCCTGGAAGATGATCCGGGCCTCCTGGTAGCGGTCGGGGGTGTCCGACCACACGTAGAACTCCCGCTCCGGGCTCCCGGGCTCGGCGCGCCGCGCCCTCTGGAACCAGGGGTGCTGGTCCGAGGTGTGGTTGACCACGAGCTCGGTGATCACCTTGAGGTCCCGATCGTGGGACTCGCGGAGGAAGCGCTTGAAGTCGCGCATCGTCCCGTAGGCCGGGTGAATCGACTTGTAGTCGGCGATGTCGTAGCCGTCGTCCCTGAGGGGGGAGGGGTAGAAGGGAAGGAGCCAGAGCGAGGTCACCCCGAGGTCGCGGAGATAGTCGAGCTTGCTGGTCAGTCCCCGGAAGTCCCCGATGCCGTCTGCGTTCTCGTCGCGGAACGCCCGGACGTGGACCTCGTAGATGATGGCGTCGTGGTACCAGGCGGCGTGATCGGGCAAGTCGATCAACGGCCTTTCGCGGTCGGTGCGCCGCGGCGCACCGAGAAGACGTGCGCGGGGATGCCGGCAGGGTCGAGCTCGACGTAGTTGCTCGAACCCTTCCACGAATAGGCGCGCTCGGTGAGGAGGTCCCGGACCTGGAACTCCTGGGAGGGATCGAGCCCGAGCGGCCAGGTGTCGAGGTGCACCCAGCCCGACTGGGCATGCCCGGGGTCGAGGTTGACCACCATCAGCACGATGTCATCGCCCTCGTGTTTGGAGTAGCAGAGCAACCGGTCGTTCTCGCTGTGGTGGAACACCAGGTTCCGGTTCCGCTGCAGTGCCGGATGGGCGCGCCGGGCCTGGTTCACCTGGGTGATCACTGGGGCCAGCGAGTCGGGATCGTCGAGGTCCCACTTGCGGATCTGGTACTTCTCGGAGTCCAGGTACTCCTCCGAGCCGGGTTGGATCGGCGCGTTCTCCATCAACTCGTAGGCCGGGCCGTAGATCCCGCAGTTCGAGCTCAGGGTGGCAGCGAGCACATAGCGGGTGATGAAGGCGGGCCTGCCCCCGGTCTGGAGCTGCTCGGTGAGGATGTCGGGGGTGTTGGGCCAGAAGCTGGGCCTGAAGAAATGCGCCACCTCGGCGAGGTCTCTCGTGTACTCCATGAGCTCGTTGCGGGTGTTGCGCCAGGCGAAGTAGGTGTATGACTGGTTGAAGCCCAGCTTGGCGAGCCGGTGCATCACCTTGGGCCGGGTGAAGGCTTCGGAGAGCAGGATGACGTCCGGGTGCTCGCGGCGCAGCTCAGAGAGGAGCCACTCCCAGAAGGGGAAAGACTTGGTGTGAGGGTTGTCCACCCGAAAGATGCGGATCCCCTCGTCGATCCAATGGTCGAACACCCCCTTCAGGGCGGTCCAGAGGCCCTCGGGGTCGGAGGTCTCGAAGTCGAGCGGGTAGATGTCCTGGTATTTCTTGGGCGGATTCTCGGCGTACTGGATGGTCCCATCGGGGCGGTGCTTGAACCATTCGGGGTGCTCCCTGGTCCAGGGGTGGTCAGGTGAGCACTGGAAGGCGATATCGAGGGCCAGTTCGAGACCGTGCTCCCCGGCGGCGTCCCGCAGCGACCGAAAATCCTCGATGGTGCCCAACTCCCTCTTGATCGCGGTGTGGCCGCCGTCCGCCGAGCCGATCGCCCAGGGAACGCCGGGATCGTCGGGCCCTCCCCCCAGGGTGTTGTTGGGTCCTTTCCGGTGTGTGGTCCCAATGGGGTGGATGGGGGGCAGGTAGAGGACATCGAAACCCATGCCGGCCACATACGGGAGATGGGCCTCGACATCGGCGAAGGTCCCGTGCTCGCCGGGGCTCTCCGACCACGACCTTGGGAACAGCTCGTACCAGGTGGAGAAGACGGCCTTCTCCCGGTCGACGACGACCTGATAGCGGTCCGAGGTCGTGGACGCGGAGCGATCTGGGTGGTCTGTCATCAGCTCCAGCAGATCAGCGGAGAGCCCGATCTCGACCCTCTTCGCCAGAGTCTTCTTCTCGTCGGCCAGATCGGAGGCCAACGAAGCCAGCTTCTTGGCTTCTTTGCCCTTGGCCCGTGTCGAGGCCTTCTCGACCAGGCCGGAGCCGATGAGGAGATCGACCTCTGCCTCCACCCCGGCTTCGTGCTTCTTGACCAGCCCCTCCCGCCAACTCTTGAAGTGGTCGACCCACCCTTCGACTTCGAACTGCCAGATGCCCAGGCTGTCCGGGCGGAACTCGGCGCGCCACCGGTCGTTCCCGAGCGGGACCATCCCGTTCTCGAGCCAACTCCTGCGTCCCTTCCGCCGATGTCGCATGACCGCGGTGATGGCGTCGTGGCCGTCGGCGAAGATGTCGGCTTCGACACTCACCGCGTCGCCCAGGGGACATTTGGCGGGGAAGAGACCGGCGTCCACTCGGGGAGCGACCGACTCGATGACGACTCGTCTGTCAGTTGCCCGGGGTTTGGCCATCGGCATCGAATCTAACCGACGGCTTTCAGGACTCCCAGGGCGCCATATATGGAGAGACTTCCCTCAGGTAGACGTCGCGGCCGCTCTCCCCGGCGACGTTGGAGACGGCCTCCTCGATGATGGCGAGAAAGCCCGGCTCCAGGTCCTCGCCGAACACCTGGCGGGTGAGGTCGATGACCCGCCCGGCGTGGCGGAGCACCAGCACCGCCTCGATCCCGGCCACGTCGTCGAAGAACCAGCCGCACGAGGTGTACATCAGCATCGCCCGATGCTGTATCTCGAGAAGCCCGAGCGCCCTGGCCCGTCCCTCTTCGCCGAGGCCGGGCCGGACCTGGCGATCGAGGAAGTCGTCGAGCGGGCCGCCCAGGACCACCTCGATGTACTCGTCGCGGGCCCGCCACGGATCCAGGAGCAGCTCCGCACCGGTGCTCTCGAACCGGGAGATCAGCTGGTCGCGCAGCCAGTCCAGGCTTCGGCGCAGCGGGGACCGCCAGGCCTGGTCCCATCCGGGGTGGAGACCGGAGGCGCAGCCGCAGTCGTCCCGCCAGCGCTCCACTCCGTGGGCGCAGCTCCAGGAGGAGCCTTCGACGATCCTCGCCTCCGCCGCCGGGGGATGACTCTCCAGGTATTGCGCATAGTTGGTCAGCGAGACCTCCGGATCCTGGTTGATCTCCTCGATGGCGGCGGCGAGGGCCATCTCCCCGTGCCGGTGGTGATGTCCGTAGGTCTCCCCGTCGGTGGCGACGTGGGACAGGGAGTCTCCCGGTCCCTCACCGAGCGCCTGGATCAGCCGCTTTGCGAGGAGACGCCCATCCTCGAGCACCCCGTTGAAGGCGATCTCCACGGACAGCGGGCCGTTGTAGAAGAAGACAATCAGCCCCAGTCCGTCACCCACGTCCACCCGATAGGGAACCCGGGTGTCGATCAGCCCCTCCCCGGCCTCCTCCCAGTCGCCGCCCGGATTTCTCACCGCGGCCGCCTGATAAGGGGAGAGGACGGTGAAGACGATCCCCTCCTCGGCGAGGAGACGCAGGGACTCGGTATCGGCCGCAGTCTCCGCGAGCCACATCCCCTCGGGACGCCGGCCGAAGCGATGCTCGAAGTCGGCGATGCCCCATCTGATCTGGGTGCGCTTGTCCCTCGCGTTGGAGAGGGGAAGGATGGTGTGGTTGTAGGAGTGGGCCATGGCAGACCCGTGGCCACCGAATCGTCCGGCCGACTCCCGGTCG
>JAHWLC010000134.1 GCA_019347585.1 Actinomycetota bacterium
TCCGGCGATCGCCAGGGGCCCGCAAGCGGAGGACTCGCTGAGCCTTCGTCTCCACGCCACCCTCGTCGACATCGTGGGCGACGACCTCACCGGGCGGCTCCCGCTCGCGGAAGCGAAGAGGAAGTACTCGGAGGCCGTCGATCGACTGGTCGAGGAGACCCTGGAGCGGGCCAGGGAGGAGCTGGCGCCGAGGCATCCCGGTGTCTCCGCGCTGCCGTTCGCAGTCGTCGCCATGGGCAAGTGGGGCGCCAACGAGCTCAACTATTACTCCGATCTCGACTTGGTGTTCGTGCACGACACCGCGGAGGCAGGCGACGGGGACCGCCAGGCGGCGCAGGCCCTTGCCAGCCGGGTGATGGCGCTTCTCTCCTCGCCGACGTTCGACGGTCCGGTCTTCAACGTCGACGCCGACCTCCGGCCCGAGGGGAGCATGGGGCCACTCTCCCGCAGCCTCCCCGGCTACCAGGGCTACTACCGGCGCTGGAGCGAGGCCTGGGAGCTGCAGGCGCTCCTCAAGGCGCGGCCCGCCGCCGGTGACCCCGACCTGGGGAGCCGGTTCCGCGCCTTGGCCGACGAGATCATCTGGGAGGAGGGCCTCGACCACGACGCGCTGCGAAGCGTCAGGCAGCTCAAGGGCCGAGCCGAGTCAGAGGCACCGCCGGGCGACCTGAAGCGCTCCCGCGGCGGCATCAGGGACATCGAGTTCACGGTGCAGCTCATGCAACTGGTGCACGGCCGCTTCGACCCCGAGTTGAGGGTCACCGCCACTCTCGACGCCATCGCCGCCCTCGGGGACCACGGCTACATCGACGCCGACGACCAGAAGAGGCTGGCCGACGATTACCGCTTTCTGAGGGAGGCGGAGCACCGGCTTCAGATATGGGACCTGCACCAGACCCACCGCGTCCCAGACTCGGCAACCGACCGGGAGCGGCTGGGGAGACTGCTCGGGTTCACCACCGACCCGGCCGCGGAGCTGGAGGCAAAGCTGTCCTCGGTGCGGGGCGAGGTGCGCGACCTCCACGAGCGCCTCTACTTCCGCCCGATACTCGACTCCCTCGCCGGCGTGGGAAGCGCCCGGCTCGACCCGACCGAAGCCGCCGTGCGCCTGGAGGCTCTCGGATTCCGGGACTTGGTCGCCGCCACCAGGACATTCGAGGAGCTCACCTCCGGATTGAGCAGGAGATCCCGGCTCATGCACCAAGCGCTCCCCCTCATGATCGACTGGCTCTCGCTCTCCCCCGACCCGGACCTGGGTCTCGCCCAGCTCAGGCTGCTGCTCGCCCATACCCCCGATCACTCCAACCTGGTGACCTTGCTCCAGAACAACCCGCTGGCTGGGGAGCGGCTCTGCCTCCTCCTCGGAACCGGGCGGCTCGTCGGGGATCTCATCGACCGCATCCCCGAGTTCATTCCCCGCCTCGCCGACGACACGCGTGTCACCGATGTCCGCGATGGCGCCGGGGCCACGGAGCGGCTCATCGGCCTGCTCGACTCCCGCGACGACCCCGAGGGCCGGATCGGGACCATCCGCCGTTTCGTGAGGAGGCGAAAGCTGCGCATCGCCGGCCGTGACATCCTCGGCGACGCCACGGTGGAGGAGACGCTGGGATCCCTCACCGACTCGGCGGATGCGGCCATGGCGGGCGCCTTTCACATCATGCCGGAGCCGCCCCACCAGCTCGCGGTGATCGCCATGGGCAAGTGGGGAGGCCGCGAGCTCTCCTACGGCTCCGACCTGGATCTCATGTACGTCTATCCCGGCGACGGGGACCGCGACCACGCCCATCGTCTCGCCTCGGAGCTGCGCCGTATCCTCTCCGAGCCGAGCCGTCACGGCAAGGCATTCGATCTCGACGCAGATCTGCGTCCCGAAGGGAAGAAGGGGCCCCTGGTCCGCTCCCTCGACTCCTACCGCCGCTACTACGAGGAATGGGTGGAGCCGTGGGAGCTGCTCGCCCTGGTCAAGGCGCGGCCCGCCGCCGGGGATCCGGACACCCTCCAGGGCTTCTCGAGGCTTCTCGAGGAGGTGGTGTGGAAGGATCGTTTCCCCGAGTCGATGGTGAGGGAGATCCGCAAGATCAAGGCGCGGGTCGAGTCGGAGAGGATCCCGCCCGGCGAGGATCCTGACTTCCATCTCAAGCTCGGCCCCGGCGGGCTGACCGACGTCGAGTTCGCCACCCAGCTGCTCCAACTGCGCCATGGAGGTGCACGACCCCATCTCCGGGTCCAGGGGACCCTCCTCGCCTTGCGCCGTCTCCACGAGGACGGCCTCCTCGGCAGGGACGATTTCGATGCCCTCACTGCGTCCTACCTGTTCTGCACCAGGGCGCGCCTCCGACTCCATCTCCAGGAGGGGTCGGTCACCGACTCGCTGCCCACCGACTCTGCCGCCGCCTCCCGACTCGCCGCATCACTCGGATTCGAGCGGACCGGCGAGCTGCGGGAGGAGTATCGCCGGCACACCAGAAGGGCGCGCCGCTCCTTCGAGCGGATCTTCTACGGGTGATCGAGCAGGGTCAGCCCGACGGATCAGGCCTGAGCACGGAAGCCACAGCCTGCAGATCGCGCATCAGGGTCTCGAACTCCTTGGGGAGCATCGCCTGAGGGCCGTCCACCATCGCCTCGGAGGGCCTGGGGTGGACGTCGATCATCACTCCATCGGCGCCCGCCGCCACCGCTGCCAATGCCAGGGAAGCCACGATGTCCCGCCTCCCCGCCGCGTGTGAGGGATCGACCATGACCGGGAGGTGGGTGGCCAACTTGACCAGAGGCACCGCCGAGACATCCAACGTGTTGCGCGTCGAAGAGTCGAAGCCGCGGATGCCCCGCTCCACCAAGACGATGCGGGCGTTTCCCTCGTTGTGGATGTATTCGGCGGCGTCGATCCACTCCTCGATGGTGCTGGCCCGGCCCCGCTTGAGCATGACCGGCTTGGGCTGACGTCCCACCTCCCTGAGCAGGGCTTGGTTCGACATGTTGCGAGTCCCTATGCGGACGACATCGGCGTAGGAAGCGACCAGATCCACGTCACGGGGATCCAGCACCTCGGCCACCACGGGCAGGCCGGTCTCCTCGCGCACCTCGGCCAGGATCTCCAGCCCGGCTTTGCCGAGACCCTGGAAGGCATAAGGGGAGGTGCGCGGCTTGAAGGCGTCTCCGCGGATCATCGCCGCTCCTGCCGCCGCCACCAGGCGGGCGGTCCCCATCATCTGCTCGCGGCTCTCGATGGCACACGGCCCGGCGACGACGGTCAGAGAGCCGCCGCCGATGGTCACATCCATGACATCCACCACGGTGTCGTCGGGCTTGAAGTGCCGGCTCACCCGTCGCCCGCCTCTGAGCACCGGGACCACCCGCTCCACTCCGGGTAGCGACGCCCAGGGAGCCTCGTCGGCGAGCCGCGTCTCGGTGGTGCCGCTGACCACGGTCCGGCCCCCGTCGGAGGTGATGTGGATGTCCGCGCCGAGATCCTGGAGCCTCTCGACTATCTGGGCCACCTCTTCGCTGGTGGCTTCGGGATGCATGACGATGATCATCAGGAGTCGGCAGGCGCTGCGACCACCACACGCTAGCCGGGACCGCTTCGTTAACCTCCTCCGGGAATGGCGCTGGACCGGAGCGAGACGCTCGAGTACGAGCCCCACATCGGGGAGATTCGCCAGTACTGGCGGGACATCATCCTCGGAGTCAACGACGGTCTGGTCTCGGTCTTCCTCCTCGTGGTAGGGGTGGTCGGAGGCGGGCTGACCACCGACCAGGTCCTGCTCACCGGGATCGCCGGGGCCCTGGCCGGTGCAGTGTCAATGGCCGCCGGCGAGTACCTGGCCACCAAGTCACAGGACGAGGTGTTCAATGCCGAGCTCGATCTGGAGCGGATCCACATCGAGCACTTCCGCGACGAGGAGATGGCACAGCTCAGGGGGTTCTTCCGTGAGATGGGGGTGGCTCCCCAGGACCTCGATGCCGTCCTCTCCGGCTTCAGCAACAACGACAAGGCGCTGCTCAACGCGATGGCGGCACTCGAGTTCGGTGTAGTGGAATCCGAGCGGCGCTCGCCATATTGGGCCATGACCGCCTCGGGGCTCCTCTTCCTCCTCGGCTCGGTGCCGGCGGTGCTCCCCTTCGCCCTCTTCGCCACCAACGCGCCCGCCCTGGCCTGGGCCTCTGTACTCACTCTCGCCAGTCTCTTCGCGGTAGGGGTCATCAAGGCCAACGTCGCCCGCACCGGGAAGATCCGGTCGGGTGCCGAGAACATGGTGATCGCGGGCCTCGGGGGGCTGGCGGCGTGGATGCTGGGCGATCTGGTCGGCAGGGGGCTCGCTTAACCAGCGCTAACTCTCTGCTTGCGATAGT
>JAHWLC010000135.1 GCA_019347585.1 Actinomycetota bacterium
GGCGATGAAGTCGATCGAGATCAGCTTGGGACAGGCCGCCTCGCACTCCCCGTGATTGGTGCACGAGCCGAAATACTGCTCCATCATCTCCACCATGCGCTCGGTGCGGGTCCACCGCTCCGCCTGGCCCTGTGGCATCAGGTTGAGATGTGAGACCTTGGCCGCGGTGAACAGCTGGGCCGCCCCGTTGGGACAGGCGGCGACACACGCCCCGCAGCCGATGCAGGCGGCGGCGTCGAAGGCGGCGTCCGCCACCGGCTTGGGGACGGGCATCAGGTTGGCGTCGGGGGCGGAACCGGTGTCGATGGAGATGTAGCCCCCCGCCTCGATGATCCGGTCGAAGGAGGAGCGGTCGACGACCAGATCCTTGACCAGGGGGAACCCCGCGGCGCGCCAGGGCTCGATGACGATGGTGGCCCCGTCGGCGAACTTCCTCATGTGGAGCTGGCAGGTGGCCGTGCCCAGTTGCGGCCCGTGGGCTTGGCCGTTGATCATGAGGCCGCAGATCCCGCAGATCCCTTCCCGGCAGTCGTGGTCGAAGGCCACGGGTTCGTCGCCCTGGCGGGTGAGTCGCTCGTTGAGCACGTCCAACATCTCCAGGAAGGACATTTCGGGTGAGATGCCGTCCACCTGATAGACCACGAAGCGCCCGTCGACTTCGGGGCCGGGCTGACGCCACACCTGCAGGGTGAGGTTCACTTATAGCTCCGGGCGGTGGGCTGGACGAAGTCGAACTGGAGCTCCTCTTCGTGGCGGAGGGGTGATGACGGGTCGCCGGTCCACTCCCACACCGCGACATGGGCGAAGTTCTCGTCGTCACGGACGGCCTCGCCCTCGTCGTTCTGGTACTCCTCGCGGAAGTGGCCCCCGCAGGACTCGTTGCGGGTGAGCGCATCGAGACACATCGCCTGGGCGAACTGGAAGAAGTCGTCCACCCGACCGGCCTTCTCCAGCCCCTGGTTCAGCGTCTCGGCCGACCCCACCACCTTCACGTCGGAGAGGAACTCCTCGTACAGGGCGGGGATGTCGGAGAGGGCTTTCTCCAGCCCGGCCTCGCTGCGCACCATCCCGCAGTGATCGAGCATGATCTTGCCCAGCTCGCGGTGGAACCAGTCGACGCTGCGCGACCCGTTGGCATCCAGATAGCCGCGCACCCGGGCCGAGACCTCGGCTTCGGTCTCCTCGAACACCGGGTCGTCGGCAGGAACCGGGCCCTGGCCGAGGAACTCGGAGAGATAGTCGCCGATGGTGTTGGGCAAGATGAAGTAGCCATCGGCGAGACCCTGCATGAGGGCGGAGGCGCCGAGCCGGTTGGCGCCATGGTCCGAGAAGTTGGCCTCCCCGATGCAGTAGAGCCCGGGGACGTTGGTCATCAGGTCGTAGTCGACCCAGAGCCCGCCCATGGTGTAGTGGGGGGCGGGGTAGATCCGCATCGGGGCCTGGTAGGGGTCCTCGTCGGTGATCCGGTTGTACATCTCGAAGAGGTTGCCGTAGCGCTCCTCGATGGTCTCCGTCCCCAGCCGCTCGATGGCCGAGCCGAAATCCAGGTAGACCCCGTTGTCGAGGGGGCCCACCCCCTTGCCGGCGTCCACCATCCGCTTGGCGGCGCGGGAGGCGACGTCGCGGGGGACGAGATTGCCGAACGCCGGGTACATCCGCTCCAGGAAGTAATCGCGCTCCGACTCCGGGATCTGGTCGGCCGGCCGGTCGTCATCGACCCGCTTCGGCACCCAGATGCGCCCGTCGTTGCGCAGCGACTCCGACATCAGGGTGAGCTTCGACTGGAACTCCTCGGAGGCGGGGATGCAGGTGGGGTGGATCTGGGTGAAGCAGGGGTTGGCCATGCCGGCTCCCTTGCGATGCGCCCGCCAGATGGCGGTGACGTTGCAGGCCATGGCGTTGGTGGACAGGTAGTAGACGTTGGAGTAGCCCCCGGTGGCGAGGACCACCGCGTGCCCCGAGTGGCTGGACACCTCGCCGGTCTTCAGGTCGCGGACCACGATGCCCACGGCGCGCCCTTCCTTGACGACGAGGTCGAGCATCTCCATGCGGACATGGAGCCTCACCTTCCCCGCGTCGACCTGGCGCATCAGCGCCTGATAGGCGCCGAGCAGGAGCTGCTGGCCGGTCTGGCCCCTGGAGTAGAAGGTGCGGGCCACCTGGGCCCCGCCGAAGGAGCGGTTGTCCAACAGGCCCCCGTACTCCCGGGCGAAGGGGACACCCTGTGCGGTGGCCTGGTCGATGATCTCGGTCGATACCTCGGCCAGTCGGTAGACATTGGCCTCACGGCTGCGGTAGTCGCCCCCCTTGATGGTGTCGTAGAAGAGCCGGTACACCGAGTCTCCGTCGTTGTGGTAGTTCTTGGCGGCGTTGATCCCACCCTGGGCGGCGATCGAGTGCGCCCGGCGGGGCGAGTCGTGGAAGGTGAACACCTCCACCTCGTAGCCGAGCTCGGCGAGGGTGGCCGCGGCCGAGGCCCCGGCGAGACCGCTTCCCACCATGATGATCTTGAACTTCCTCTTGTTGGCCGGGTTGACCAGGTCGACCTCGAACTGATGGGTCTGCCACTTGTCGGCGAGCGGACCGGACGGGATCTTGGCGGTCAGGTCCATGCGCTCAGCCCAGGAGCCCGAAGGCGACGGCGAGGGGCGGTGCGATGAACCCGGCGGTGATGACGGCGGCCACCGCGATGGCGAAGTAGCGCCGCCACAGGTTGAACTTGGGGTGGTTGATCCCCAGGCTCTGGAACATCGACCATGCCCCGTGATAGAGGTGGATGCCGAGGAGCACCATCGCCACCACATAAAGGATGGTGACCGGGGGCCGGGAGAAGGTGGCCACGAAATTGGCGAAGACCGCGCCGCGCTCCCAGGCCTCTGGAGCGGCCGGCTGGATTCCCCAGGTGAAGTCGGCGAGATGGAAGAAGAGGAAGGCGAGGAAGATGAAGCCGCTCCAGCGCATGGTGCGTCCGGCGTAGTCGGCCACGACGAAGTCCCGGGGGCCCTCATAGGCGGTCGGGCGGGCCCGTCGGTTCATCAGGGTCAGCGCGTAGGCGGCATGGACATGCAGGGCGAAGAGCACGATGAGCCCGGTGCGCATGATCCAGAGGAAGACGTGCTCGGGGAATATCGGGGCGAACAGCTCACGAAGGGCCTCGCCGTAGACGTCGATATCGGCCCTGCCGTCGACTTCGGGCAGGAACATCTTCAGGTTGCCCACCATGTGGGCCAGGGAGAACCCGATGAGACCGATGCCGGTGAGCGCCATCACCCATTTCTTGCCGACCGCCGACCGGTAGAAGTCGACGGCCAGGGGAGATCGCTTTTCGCCTCTCGTGACGGTCACCAATCCGCATTATGCCAGCGTGGAATGCTCCCGCCACACCGGCCTGGAGCGGGACCGCCCCCTTGACGGATCACGGCCGATGACATAATGTCAAACATGTAATTACACGGTTGTGAGGAGATGTGTGATGCAGAGCAAGCTCATCGAAGCGCTCGCGATAGGTGAGCTTTCCTGGCAGGACTACGCCAACTGTCGCGGCGCTGACGCCGATCTCTTCTTCCCGGAGAGAGGCGCCTCCACCAGAAAGGCAAAGTCGATTTGCGCCGCCTGTGAGGTGAGGGCGGAGTGTCTCGATTACGCCATCGACATGGGTGAGAAATTCGGCATCTGGGGCGGGCTCAGCGAGAGGGAGCGTCGCCGGGTGCGCCGGGAACGCGCCGTCCGCTCCCGTCGCGCCGTCTGACTGGGTAGAGGCCCTAGAGATAAAGGCCGGAGGACCCGTCTTCGCCCGGTCCGGGTCGGCCCAGGGCGCGTTTCTGCAACTCGGCGAGCTGGCTCTGCGCCGCCATCTGCTGGCTCCACAGAGTGGCCTGTATTCCGTGGAAGAGCCCTTCCAGCCAGCCGATGAGCTGGGCCTGGGCGACTCTCAGCTCCGACTCGGTGACGGCGTCGCCGTCGAGGGGGATCATGATCTCGTTGAACTCCTCCTGGAGCTCATCGGAGAGAAGGGGGCGCAGCTCCTCGAGCGACTTGGAATGGACGCTGACGAGCCGCTCCCTTCCCCCCTCGTCGAGCGGGGACTGCCGCACCTCCTCGAGCATGGCCCGGGTCATCGCGGCGATGCGGATCAGCTTCCCCGGGTGGCTGACTGCGGCGTCGTCGGACCGCTTCTCCTCTTCGCTCTCCACGTTGTCCGGCTTGACCGATTGGGAATCCATGACCCCCAGCCTAAGCCTGGGCGATGCCTAGGTTCTCCCGGCGGCAAAGTGAGCGGAATGACCCCCTTAACCTTGTACGCCGAGTCTCTTATGATCCCCTCAGATGACGATGAGGACG
>JAHWLC010000136.1 GCA_019347585.1 Actinomycetota bacterium
GCCGATGGCGCCGATGTGGACGACGACGTCGCAGCCCTTGACCGCCTGATCGATGGAGTTCCACTCGGTGAGGTCTCCTTGGTGGAACTCGACGCCGGCCACCGAAAGAGCAGCGACGTCGAAACCGTATACGTTCCAGCCACCAGCCACGAACTGTCTCGCCACATGCCGCCCGAGAAAGCCCGCGGCTCCTGTCACGAGTACGCGCATCGTTGAACTTCCTTGATCTCGATTCTGTCGTCCCGCAGCCTTCATGAGTTCCCACCCAAGCTGCGAAGCGACGATGCAAGGATAGGCGAGGCGGATTGGCCTAGGAAGTTGCGGCGGAATAGCATGTGGGTTGCTCCCGCGGCGGGGCCGTTCCCCAACGAGACAGGTGCTTTTTTCGTGCGAGGACCCCTCAGATGACCATGAACAAGACCTTCACGCCCAAGCCGGGCGACATAGAGCGCGTCTGGCATGTGGTGGACGCCACCGATCTGCCGTTGGGCAGGCTGGCGTCGGAGATCGCCCAGGTGCTGAGGGGCAAGCACAAGCCCACCTACGCCCCCCACCTGGACACCGGTGACTTCGTCATCGTGGTCAACGCCGGGAAGGTGGCGGTGACCTCGGACAAGAGCCAGTCGAAGATCTACTATCGCCATTCCGGCTACCCGGGAGGGATCAAAGCGGAGAGCTTCGAGTCGCTGCTGGAACGGCGCCCCGAGGCGGTGGTGGAGCGTGCCGTACGGGGGATGCTCCCCAAGAATCGACTCGGTCGGAAGATGCTGCGCAAGCTGAAGGTCTACCCCGGCCCCGACCACCCCCACGATGCGCAGCAGCCCCAGCCCCTCGACTTCGAGATCCGAA
The DNA here is from genome assembly GCA_019347585.1 of Actinomycetota bacterium. GTDB lineage: Bacteria > Actinomycetota > Acidimicrobiia > Spongiisociales > ZC4RG35 > JAHWLC01. The sequence continues at coordinate 850 of JAHWLC010000136.1, forward strand.
AGGTAGAGACCTGATGGCCAATCCTATGATCCAAGCGACCGGGCGCCGCAAGGAGTCGGTCGCACGGGTTCGTCTTCGCGACGGCTCGGGGACGGTGACCCTCAACGGGCGCGCCCTCGAGCAATACTTCCCCACCATGTCCACCCGGATCCGGGTCATGGAGCCGCTCACCATCACCCAGACCCAGGGTCGTTACGACATCGAGGCGACTCTCGACGGCGGCGGCCGGACCGGCCAGGCCGACGCACTGCGCCTGGGGATCGCCCGAGCACTCATCGAGGTCGAGCCGGAGCTGCGTGACACCCTGAAGAAGGCGGGGCTCCTCACCCGCGACGCCAGGGTGGTGGAGAGCAAGAAGTACGGCCTGCGCAAGGCGCGACGGGCACCGCAATACACCAAGCGGTAGGCCACCAAACGTGTCCGATCTCCGTCGTCTTCTCGACGATGGTAAGCCGATCTTCGGCACCGACGGAGTCCGCGGCGTCGCCGGCTCCGAGCTCACTCCCGAGCTGGCCGTGGCCATCGGTCGCGCCGCCGGCGCCTGGCTCCGTGGCGGGCCGGTACTGGTCGGGCGGGACACTCGCCGTTCCGGATCGATGCTGTCCATGGCCCTTCAGTCGGGTCTGCACGCCTCCGGCATCGACACCGTGGACGTCGGCGTCCTCCCCTCGGGAGGGATCAGCTATCTGACCGCCACCGGTCCGGCGACCATGGGGGCGATTGTCTCCGCCTCGCACAACCCCGCCGAGGACAACGGGATCAAATTGCTTGCTGCCAGGGGCACCAAGCTGCCCGACGGGGTGGAGCGTGAGCTCGAGGAGAAGCTGCGGGCGACGGGGTCCAGCTCCGCACTCGGCGGGTCCATCGGGTACCGAGTCGAGAACGCCGACGGCTTCTGGAGCTATCTCGATCATCTCAGCGAGATCTCTCGCTATTCGCTCTCCGGCCTCGAGCTCGTGCTCGATTGCGCCAATGGAGCAGCCTTCAAGGCGGCTCCCTCCTTGTTCCAGCGCCTCCACGCCCAGGTGCAGGTGTTCAACGCCGAGCCCGACGGCACGAACATCAACCGGAGCTGCGGAGCCACCCATCCCGAATTCCTGGCGCGGGTGTCCAGGGGGCGGATCGGGCTCGCGTTCGACGGCGACGCCGACCGCCTGATCGTCGTCGACGAGGACGGGAAAGTGGCGAATGGTGACGTGGTCCTGGCGATCGTGGCCCGGCACATGAAGCGTCAGGGCAAGCTGAAGGGCGATCGTGTGGTCGCCACGGTCATGTCGAACCTCGGGTTCCGCAAGTCGATGGAGGAAGCCGGCATCGAGATCGTGGAGACGCCCGTGGGGGATCGTCACGTCATGGATGCCCTCCTCGACTGCAAGGCGGTGATCGGCGGGGAGCAATCGGGTCACATCATCTTTCCGGAGCACGGCTCGACGGGGGACGGGTTGCTCACCGCGATCAAGCTGCTCGACGTGGTGGCGGGTAGCGGCAAGCAACTGCGGGATCTGCGTGCCGAAGCCATCGTCGAGTACCCACAGGTCCTGGAGAACGTCAGGGTCGACCGGATGACCGACCTGGCCCGGGTACCGGCCCTCTGGGACGAGGTGAAGGTGGTCGAGGAGGAGCTGGGGGAGGAGGGAAGGGTGCTGGTGCGGCCGTCGGGCACCGAGCCCGTGGTGCGGATTATGGTGGAAGCGCCTTCCGAATCGGCGGCGAGGGGTTACGCTGATCGTCTGGCCAAGTTGACCAGGACCAAATTGGGAAAGGAGTGAGCAGCGGACCGAGCGTGACAGCAACGAGACAAGCGCCTGGCCTCGTCTTCGCGACGAGGTGACGAGGAGGAAGGTCATCGAGACATTCGGCGGATGCCTTCCCGGCCGGCCCGGTCGACACGTCTGAGAGCAAAACCCGGGAGCGATCCCGCAACAGAGGCTCAGACGAGGGGTTTCCTTCCTTTCTGTGTCGATTTACAAGGCTATAGCCCCGGTAAATCGACACAGAACGGCTGTCACCCGGCGACCACTGCTCCGGAAAGGAACGCACATGTGCGGGATAGTCGGATACGTGGGGCCGAGGCGAGTGGTGGACGTGCTCATGCCGGGTCTCTCCCGCCTCGAGTATCGAGGATACGACTCGGCGGGGATCGCCCTCAATCACGGGGAGGCCATCACCGTCATCAAACGGGCAGGGCGCATCGCCGAGCTCGCTCGCCTGGTGGAGAGCGAGTCACCGCAAGAGGCGATATCGGGCCTCGGCCACACCCGGTGGGCCACCCACGGCGCCCCCAACTCCGGCAATGCCCATCCGCATCTCGACTGCACCCGGAATGTGGTGGTGGTGCACAACGGGATCATCGAGAACTGGGCCGAGCTGCGGGAGAAGCTGATCGAGGCGGGTCACGACTTCCAGAGCGACACCGACACCGAGGTGGTGGCGCACATGATCGAGGACATGGCCGATCTCCCCCTGGTCGAAGCGGTGAGGCAAGTGATGAACCAGGCCGAGGGGGCCTTGGCCCTGGGAGTCCTCCGCCGCACCGAGCCAGAGGTCATCGTGGGGGCCCGGCGGGGCTCCCCCCTGGTGGTGGGGCGGGGCGACGGGGAGAACTTCCTCGCCTCCGACATCCCGGCCTTCCTCGAGTACACCAGGGAGATGGTGATCATCGACGACGACCGGGTCGTCGAGCTCCGCCCCACCGGTGTCAAGCTCTACGACCTCGCAGGGGAGGAGATCGAGCCGGAGCATCGCAAGATCGAATGGGATTTCGAGGCGGCGGAGAAGGGGGGATTCGAGACTTTCATGCTCAAGGAGATCCACGAGCAGCCCCGCGCCATCGCCGACACCTTGGCGGGGCGGGTGAGCGAGACCGGCCGGATCATCCTCAACGAGCTGGAGCTGGACGATGAGCTGATCCGCGAGGTGGACAAGGTGTTCGTGGTCGCCTGCGGCAGTTCGTATCACGCCGCGATGATGGCCAAGTACGCCATAGAGCGCTGGTCCCGGCTGCCCGCGGAGATCGATATCGCTTCCGAGTTCCGGTACCGCGACCCGGTCCTCGACGAGAGGTCGCTGGTGATCGCCATCTCACAGTCCGGCGAGACGATCGACACCCTGGCCGCTGCCCGCTACGCCAAGGCGCAGGGGGCGACGCTGATCGGGGTGAGCAACGTGGTGGACTCCGCCCTGGCCAGGGATTCCGACGCCGTTCTCTACACCCGCGCCGGCCCCGAGATCGGGGTCGCCGCCACCAAGACCTTCACCACCCAGCTGGTGGGGTGCCTGCTGCTCGGCCTGTTTCTCGGCCAGTGCAACGGGACCCTGTTCCCCAGTGAGTGCACAGACCTGCTCGAGCGTCTCGGGCGGGTCCCCGCGCTGCTGGAGCAGGCCCTGGACAACGACGGCCGGCTCGCCGCCCTGGCCGACCGCTACCACGAGGCCACCTACACGATGTTCATCGGTCGCCAGGCCGGCCTGCCG
>JAHWLC010000137.1 GCA_019347585.1 Actinomycetota bacterium
CCCACCGGTGGCGGGCGAACAAGCCGGGCATTCCGGACAGCCCCGCGGAGTGGCCCGAGGGGGGGCGGTTCACCACGGCCGGTCCCGATCCGGGGTGGGCGCTCCGCATCATCTCCCGGGCCGCTCTCCCCGACGACGACACGAAGCTGCGGAAGGTCCTCACCGGCTTGATGCTGGCCCGGTCCGGCGAGCTGGGGCGAGCCCCGGTCCCCGAGGATCTCCAGGTGGCCCTGATGCTCTGCGGGTACGGCGACGATCTTCCCGATCATCTGGCCGAGCGGAGGAAGCGCTGGCTGCAGGCAGTGCCCCACGAGCGCAGGCCGGGAGAGACCGCAGTCGCCGACATCGACCGCGACCTCCTCGGCAGGACGCCGGCGGAGATCCGGGAAGCGCTGATCGCAGCCGGGGCCTAGGCGGCTGCGCTGGTTAGCGTCGCGCCCTCATGAAGATCGTTCGGATCAAGGCCGGCGACGATATCGCCTACGGGGTCGCCGACAGTGAGGGGGTCCTGGTCTACGAGGGCTCCCCGTTCGTGGCCTGGGAGCCCACCGAATCGGTGGTGCCCTGGTCCAATGTGACGCTGCTCGCCCCGGTCCTCCCCACCAAGGTGATGTGCATCGGGAAGAACTACCAGGACCATGCCGACGAGATGGGCGGGGACGTGCCCGACGAGCCGCTGGTGTTCATGAAGCCGGCCACCTCCGTGGTGGGGCCCAACGCCAACGTGGTGCATCCCCGTCTCAGCGGCGAGGTTCACCACGAAGCGGAGCTGGCGGTGGTGATCAGCCGTCCCGCCCGTCATGTCAAGGCCGAAGACGCCTCCCGCTACATATTCGGTTACACGGCGGGGAACGACGTCACCGCCCGCGACCTCCAGGCCAAGGACGGGCAGTGGACCCGGGCCAAGGGCTTCGACACCTTCTGCCCGCTGGGCCCGGCCATCGAGACCGAGCTCGATCCCCTGGAGCGGCTGGCGGTGATCTGCCGGGTCAACGGGGAGGTTCGCCAGGCGGGCTTCACCTCGGACATGGTGTTCGGCGTGGCGGAGATCGTCGCCTTCGTCACCGCCTTCACCACGCTGCTCCCGGGTGACGTGATCCTCACCGGCACCCCGTCGGGGGTGGGCAAGGTGGAGGCGGGAGACCTGATGGAGGTGGAGATCGACGGCATCGGCACCCTGGCCAACCGGGTGGTGGCGGCGTGACGGTGCGAGTGCGCATGGCGCCCTCCCCGACCGGGTATCTGCACGTGGGAACGGCGCGTACCGCCCTGTTCAACTGGCTCTTCGCCCGGCACCACGGGGGCACTTTCATCGTCAGGGTCGACGACACCGATCTCGAGCGCTCCACCGCCGAGTACGAGGAGGAGATCCTCTCCTCGTTCCGATGGCTGGGGCTCCACTGGGACGAGGGCATCGAGGTGGGAGGCCCGCATGGGACCTACCGGCAGTCGGACCGCCTCGATCGGTACCGGTCTCTCGCCCGCCGGCTCGTCGACGATGGGCTCGCCTACTACGACGACCGCTCACCCGGCGAGCTCGACCTGTTGCGCACCAAGGCCCAGGGCGAGGGGCGGCACCCCGGCCACTACATCCGGCGGCCCGAAACACCATTCGAGAAGGGGGTGATCCGCCTCGCCATCCCCGAGGGCCACGCCGTCGCCTTCGACGACCTGATCCGGGGCACGGTCAGCTTCGAGCCCGAGGCACTCGACGACTTCGTCATCCTGCGCAGCGACGGCACCCCCACCTATCACCTCGCGTCCACGGTGGACGACATCGACTACGAGATCACCCACGTCGCCAGGGGCGAGGACCTCCTTCCCTCCACACCGAAGCACATCCTGCTCACCAGGGCGCTCGGGGGCGAGGCGCCGGTGTATGCCCATCTCCCCCTCCTCCTCGGCCCCGACGGGAAGAAGCTCTCCAAGCGGCACGGCGCCACCGCTCTCAGCGACTACCGGACCTCCGGCATCCTTCCCGAGGCGATGTTCAACTATCTGGCCATCCTGGGCTGGTCGCTCGACGCCCAGACCACCATCTTCAGCCGGGAGGAGGCCGTGGAGGAGTTCGATCTCGCCGATGTCTCCAAGAATCCCTCTGCCTTCGATCCGGACAAGCTGGTGTGGATGAACGGGGAGTACATCAGGGCGATGCCGGAGGAAGAGTTCTCCTCGCGAGCCCGTCCCTGGGTCGAGGAGGCATTGGGACGCGCGCTGCTCGAGGATGAGTGGCCGAAGTTCGAGGAGATCGCGGCCGAGGTCCAGGAGCGGACCAAGCTCCTCCCCGAGGTGGGGGACCAGGTCAGGTTCCTCTTCGAGGAGATCGACGAGTACGACCCGGCGGCCTGGAGCAAGGTTATGGAGAGAGAAGAGGTCCCCAAGGTGCTCGAGGAGAGCCTGGCCCGGCTCAGCAACCTGAAATCGTGGGACCCGGTGAGCATCGAGAGCACGCTGAGGGAGATACCCGAGATGCTCGGCATCGGAGCGGGGAAGGCATTCCAGCCGCTCCGGGTCGCCGTCACCGGCTCTTCGGTGAGCCCGCCCCTGTTCGAGTCCATGGCCGCCCTGGGCCAGCACCCCACCCTGGCCCGTATCGAACGGGCCCGGCAAGAATTGGGCTGACCCCCTCGCAGGCGTAACCTCCCGCCAGCACGGTCCCGTCGTCCAGGGGTCCAGGACGCCGGCCTTTCAAGCCGGAAACGCGAGTTCGAATCTCGTCGGGACCACAAGTCGTCATTCCTGGTCAGGGCTTTGAAGTGCTTGCCACCCATGAAGCAGCGTGGGCCGCATCATGGCGAGAGTAGTAGCTTGCTAATAAGCTAGCACAAGCCTACGCTGTCCCCGTGCCCGAGAAACAGCAATTCAATGTCTATCTGCCAAAGGAGCTGGTCAAAGCGGTGAAACACGCCGCCGTAGACGACGGACTGCATCTCTCCGATCTAACTGAACAGGCCCTTCGGCTGTGGCTCAACGACAGGGAGGTAGCAGATGAGAACGAGGAGGAAGCGCTATGAACATTCTGATGACGATCGTGCAAGCGACCGATCTCGATCGATCGCTTGATTTCTACAGCGCACTTGGCATGGAGGAGATTCCAGGGACGCGCGGGCCCAACTGGGTGGAGCTCGCAGTCGGGGATGCCCGCGTAGCGCTTCACCGCACGGAGCCAGGCGAGCTGCTCTCTACCGATGGCCGGGTGGTCCTTGGTTTCGTGGCTGAGTCACTCGAGGAAATTCTGGAAGCCGCCTCGAACCGCGGGGTGGAGCCGGCAACTGCAATTTTCGACGAGGCGTACGGGCGGAGCGTCCGCTTCGAAGACCCGGACGGCTTGGTCGTCTTCGTGGACGAGCACGATGCTGAGTTCCATCCTCAGTCCATCAGCAACACCTGAGACCTCACCCCTCCGGGCACTCGTACTGGAGGATGAACTCCCGTCCGCCGCTACCCCACCACCCCGGGCCGGCTCTACTACGACAAGAAACGAGCCGAAGGCAAAACCGAGAAAGAAGCACTGCGAGCGTTGAAACGACGCATCTCCGACACCGTCTACCAGCGTCTCGTCGCCGACCAGAGGTAGGGCCCGGGAGGCACGCAGGAACGTCTCAATAGCTTGCTGTGGCCGGCCTCTCATCCTGATCACCGGCTCTTCAGCTCAGCCATCCCGGGCCACCCCCCAAACCTACACCACAAGGCCAGAACCCTGGCCCGCCCTCACGCGTCCAAAACACCCACTTGACACAAAGAGGCTTCGATCTCGGGCGGCTCGGCTAGCGCATCGTTACTGCTCCAGATCATGTGCATATCTAGTGATCTGTGTGTCCAGCACGCCTGCGCAGGACGCTCAGGAACGAGGTACAGAGATCAGTCTGCTTCAGTATCTGGTCCAAGCTCGAGCTTGAGAGTGCTTGTGCCCAACATCAGTTCCTTCGTGCTGGTTCACGGTGCCGGAAGCGGTCCGTGGGTCTTTGACACCTGGACAGACAGCTTCGACGGCACCGAACTCGAAGCGGTCGACCTCCAGGTCGGCCTGCGGATTGAGAGCGTCTCGATGTCGGCGTACGCCGAGCGGGTTGCCAAAGTGGTGGCACGACGGCAGGACCCTGTCTACGTCTGTGGATGGAGCATGGGCGGGCTGGTAGCGCTCATGGCTGCCACTCAGACACCGCCACGGGCGCTGGCGGTGATCGAACCAAGCCCTCCGGCTGAGGTGCAGGGAACTCACCCGGAGGTGAGGCTACGTTCGGGCACCTTCGACCCAGACGAGGTCTACGGCAGA
>JAHWLC010000138.1 GCA_019347585.1 Actinomycetota bacterium
CCGTTTACGGGGTGGAGATCGGTCTCGAGCCCATGACAACGAGAGGGGGCGACCCCCCTCAACCCCCTCGCCTGTCGGCCGGCCCCGCCGATCCCGTAGGGAGGGCCGAGGAATGGGACGAGAGACGTCACGCCCGCGCCAAGGGAGCCCAGGGGCGTCTGCGCCGGGGGCGGAGCGTCCGGGCCCATGGCGCCAAACCCACCAATCTCCCCGAGACCGACCATCTCGTGCTCCTTGCCGGCTCCCCGGCCGGCTACCGGGCCCTCTCCCATCTGGTGACCCGGGCCCAGTTGAGGGGGGAGAAAGACCATCCCGTCTACACCTGGGATGATCTGGGAGCCGCCGCCGCCCATCACGACGTGCACGCCCTCACCGGCTGTCATGCCGGCGGCGTGCCCAAAGCGGCGGCGAGGGGGGACCTGGGGGCGACTCTGGGGGCGGCATCCCGGCTCCGCGAGCTGTTCGGGCCCAGGCTCCATGTCGAGCTCTGGCACCACGGCATGCCCGAGGACGACCCCCGCAACGATCTGCTCTGGGACGTGGCCCGCAGGCTCTCGCTGTCCACGGTGGCCACCAACCAGGTCCACTACCACGATCGTGGCCACGCCGATCTGTCCGAGGTGCTGGCGGCCATCGGGGGCCGTCGCACTCTGGCCGAGGCCGACGGTTTCCGCCCCGCCACCGACGAGCGCTATCTCAAGCACCCCGTCGAGATGGCGGAGAGGCTCTCTCGCTATCCCGGGGTGGTGGCACGGGCCGGGGAGCTGGGGCGCCGGCTCGCCTTCGATCTGGGGCTGGTCGCCCCCCGGCTCCCGGACTTCCCCATGCCGGGGCATTTCCGGGACGAGATGGACTACCTGCGCTATCTCACCTGGGAGGGGGCGCGTGAGGTCTACCCGGGTCCCGCGGACGGGGTCGACTCCGAGGCCCGGCGCCGTCTCGATCACGAGCTCGGCATCATCGAGCGGCTCGGCTTCCCCGGCTATTTCCTGGTGGTGAAGGACCTGGTCGACTATGCCCGCTCCCAGGACATCTACTGCCAGATCAGGGGCTCGGGAGCCGACTCGGCGGTGTGCCGCTGCATCGGGCTCACCCGGGTCGATCCCATCCGCCTCCATCTCCCCTTCGAGCGGTTTCTCTCCGAGGAGCGGGGCAGGCCCCCCGATATCGACGTCGACTTCGAGGCGGACCGGAGAGAGGAGGTCATCCAGTACTGCTATCGGCGATATGGCCGGGCACTTGCGGGCGGCGATGGTGGCCAACGTCATCACCTATCGGGCCCGCTCCGTCCTCCGCGATGTCGCCAAGACCTTCGGTTTCACCCAATCCCAGGTGGACGGGCTGTCCAAGTACGTCGACACCCACGACCCCGCCCAGCTGCGGAACATGGACACCTCACTTCCCGAGGGGATGACCTCGGAGATGATCTACGACATCTGCTGGCGGCTCGACGGGTTTCCCCGCCATCTCGGCATCCACTCCGGAGGGATGGTCATCGCCGACCGGCCGCTGTGGCAGGTGGTGCCTCTGGAGTGGGGCCGGATGGAGGGCCGCACCATCATCCAATGGGACAAGGACGACTCGGCAGCGGTGGGCATCGTCAAGTTCGACCTGCTCGGCCTGGGGATGCTCAACGCCCTCCACCTCGCCAACGACCTCATCGAGGACACCCATGGGGTGGAGGTGGATCTGGCTCGCATCCCCCAGGAGCCGGCGATATACGAGTCGATGACCAGGGCGGACACGGTGGGGCTGTTCCAGATCGAGTCGAGGGCGCAGATGGCCACCCTCCCCAAGATGAAGCCGAAGACCTTCTACGACCTTGCGGTCGAGGTGGCACTGATCCGCCCCGGCCCCATCCAGGGCCAGTCGGTCCACCCCTATCTGCGGCGGCGCAACGGGGAGGAGCCGGTCCGTTATCCCCACCCGTCCACCGAGCCGATACTGCGCAAGACCCTGGGCGTCCCCATCTTCCAAGAGCAGCTCATGGAGCTGGCCCGGATCTGCGCCGGGTTCAACGGCTCCCAGGCCGACCGGCTCCGGCAGGCGATGACCCACAAGCGATCGGAGCAGGTGATGGGCCGGCTCCGTGACGAGGTGCTCGCCGGGATGGAGTCCAACGGGATCACCGGCACCGCCGCCGGGGAGATCTGGGAGAAGCTGCAGGGGTTCGCCAGCTTCGGCTTTCCCGAGAGCCACTCGGTGAGCTTCGCCTACATCGTCTACATGTCGGCGTGGCTCCGCTTCCACTACCCGGCCGAGTACCTGGCCGGGCTGCTCAACGCCCAGCCCATGGGGTTCTACAGCCCGAACTCGCTGGTCCAGGACGCCTCGCGGCATGGAGTCATGGTGCGTGGTCCCGACGTCAACGCCTCCTGGCACGATTGCACCATCGAGCCCGCCGAGGCCGACCCCGATGACGTGCTGGCCTATCTGGGACAGGCATGGAGACGGGGGAGGGGCCACGTGGACGACCCGGTCCGCCCCGCGGTGGCGGTGCGGATGGGGCTGCGCTACGTGCGCAACCTGGGGGAGCGGGAGATCACCCGGATCGAGGCGGCCCGGGTCCTGGGTGGGGAGTTCGCCTCACCCGAGGACCTCGCCTTCCGCACCGGGCTCGGTGTCGACTCCCTGGAAGGGCTGGCCGCGGCGGGGGCACTCGAGTCGGTGGGGCTGGGGAGGAGGGAAGGGATGTGGGCGGCAGGTGCGCTGGCCGAGATCGATCCGGAGCGCCTCCCCCTCTCACCCGGCGTCGAGCCGCCGGACCTCCAGGGGATGACCAACGAGGAGTCGCATCGGGCCGATCTCTGGTCCACCGGGGTCTCGGCCACACATCCCATGAGTTTCGTCCGGGACCGGCTGGACGGGTGTCTCACCGCCGCAGAGACTCTGGAGCTGAGACGCAACACGGCCCGGGTCAAGGTCGCGGGGGTGATCACTCACCGCCAGCGGCCGGGGACGGCCAAAGGCGTCTATTTCCTCAACCTGGAGGATGAGACGGGTTTGCTCAACATCATCGTGCTCCCCGATATCTGGGCTCGCCACCGCCATGTCGTCCGCAAGAGCCCGGCGCTGATCATCTACGGGAGATTGGAGCACCACGACGGGGTGACCAATGTGGTGGCGCGGGACTTCGAGCCCATCGGGATCCAGACGGTCAAGTCGCGGGACTTCAGATGATCAATCGAGCCTCACCTGGCTCATGGCATGCGGTTGCCCCTCGTCCCCGACCGAGAACACCGTGATGGTCCCGTCGGTCTCCAGCACCGCCGCCGAAGACGCGCGATCCGTTACGTTGCTCACTCGCATCGCCGCCTGCACCTCCTCTTTGGAGACCCGCTCCCTCCTCAAGACATCCTCCAGATAGCGGCCCTGCCAGAGCAGCAGCTGGGGCACACCGGTGACGAGCTGCTCGAACCATGTCGATCGGACGTAGAGCCAGGTCATCGCATACTGCAGGCCGATGAGGAGCCCCAGGGCCAGCAGCCCGTCGGCAAGGGTGACCGACTTGGACACGAGAAGGGAGGCGAAGACGGACCCGAGAGTGATGGTGATGATGAAGTCGAAGGCGTTCATCTTGGAGAGGGTTCGCTTGCCCGAGGCGCGGAGCAAGACGATCAACCCGACATATCCGAGAACGCCGAGGACCGCGACTCGCAACAGCGAGTCCCAACTCAGGAAGAACATGACGACTTGCTACCCGATACGAGGCAGCCTCAACCCTCGGGCTATGGCCGTCAGCCCCGGCAGGTGAACACGTCCCAACCCCCGCCCTTGTAGACCTCCCAGGCGGCTGCCGCCGTGGAGGCCTCGGGGTCGGTGGGGTGGGCGCCGGGGAAGCCGGCGTTCGCGGTCCGCTCATCCCAGTACTTGGGGAGATGATGGAACAGGCCCACACCTCCGTCGCGGAGGTCGACGGACTCGGGGTCGAACCTCGACTCGCACCAGGCGACCCGGATGGCGTGGTTGACGTCCTCCGGCTTGAAGTAGGCGCTGGCAAGAGCCCTCACCTCGACCTGGGACAGCCAGCCGGTATCCGACGAGGCGACGGTGCCGGCAGCGGCGGGGTCGGTCGCGGAGGACGCTTTCCCGGCGGCGGTCTCGGCCGTCTCCGCCGCCGGCTGGGCATCGGGCCCCGGCGCCTCACCGGCGAGGAGCGCGAAGGTCAGGCCGGCGTAGGCGCCCGCGGTGTGGCCGATCGATGCCGCGGCGGCCTCGGCGCGCAGCTGGTCCGGGGTGGGATCGAGGTTGCCGAATGCGGC
>JAHWLC010000139.1 GCA_019347585.1 Actinomycetota bacterium
AGGACGGCGGCACCACGTTGCTTCCAGCCCTCGATTTCGCTGCGTAGATCGGGTGGGACATCAAATCCCCTTTCGCGGAGAAGTGCCGGGCCACCCACCGCGACCTTGGAGTGATCCACCGTTGCCTCGACCCCGCGCCCACTCATCGCCTTGAAGCCGGACGCGGTGGGGACCTGACCCCGCTCCCGGGCGGCGGCGACGATGGCCCGGGCGAGGGGATGCTCCGAGTCCGACTCGGCAGCTGCGGCCATTGCCAACAGCCGATCCTCGTCATGATCGGCAGCCCTGACCGCGGTGACGCGGTGGCTGCCCTTGGTGAGGGTTCCCGTCTTGTCGAACAGCACCACGTCGACATTCCTCACCGCTTCGAGGGCAAGGCGGTCCTTGACCAGGATGCCGTTCCGGGCCGCCATCCCCGTCGAGATCGAAACCACCAGCGGGATGGCGAGGCCGAGGGCATGGGGGCAGGCGATCACCAACACGGCAACCGTCCGCACCACCGCCTGATCGGGCCGCTGGATCGCCGACCAGACCACAACGGTCACCACCGCAGCGGCCACGGCGACGTAGAAGAGGAGGGCTGCGGCCCGATCCGCCAGGACCTGAGCCCGGGATCGGGACTGCTGGGCCTGGGCGACCAGACGCTGGATCCCGGCAAGAGCGGTGTCCTCTCCCACCGCTTCCACCCGCACCCTGATGGAGGTATCGGTGGCGACGGTGCCCGCGACCACCTCAGCGCCCGGTTGCTTCGACACCGGCTTCGACTCGCCGGTCACCATCGACTCGTCCACCTCGACCTCGCCTTCTTCGATGGTCCCGTCGGCGGGGATGCGACTCCCGGGTCTCACCAACACGAGATCACCCTCCCGCAGGTCGGAGATGGGCACGGCTTCGGTCCCACCGTTGACGATCCGCTCCGCCTGGTCGGGCAGCAACTCGGAAAGAGCTTCCAAGGCACCACGGGCCTGGCCGATGGCGCGCATCTCCATCCAGTGGCCCAACAGCATGACCGTGATCAGAGCCGCCACTTCCCACCAGAACTCGAGATCGAACCAGCCGAGGGTGGTGGCGACCGAGGCAGCGAAGGCGACCGTTATCGCCATCCCGATCAGAAGCATCATCCCCGGCTGACGGTCTTGCGCCTCCTGCACCGCTCCCCTCAGGAACGGGGAGCCACCGTAGAAGAAGATCACCGTCCCCAGGACCGGCGAGATCCAGTTCGATCCAGGGAATGTCGGTGCGGTGTAGCCGAACCACTCCTGGACCATCTCCGAGTAGAAGATCACCGGGAGCGACAGTGCCAAAGACAGCCAGAACCGGTCGCGGAACATGGCGACCATGTGGCCGGCGTGCTTGTCGTGATCCATCCCAGGAGCGGGGTGATCATCTCCGTGATGCGCCGGTCGATGCTGCACGTTGGGAATGTCGGTCGTCGCCGACTCGGCCTCGTGGTGGCCGTGCCGGGAATGGTCGCTCATCTGATCCTCTCCTCCACTCGCCACTAGGCGCGCACCAGACGCTCGATGGCCCTGGTGGCCTCGGTGACCATTCGTTCCGCCGTCACCCCGTCTCCCGCCTCGGTGGCCTCCCGCACGCAATGACGGACGTGCTCATCGAGAAGGCCGACCGCCACTCCCTTCAACGCCGCCGACACCGCGTTCACCTGGGTGAGGACATCGATGCAGTACTTGTCCTCCCGAATCATCCTCTGCAATCCCCGCACCTGACCCTCGATGCGGGCGAGCCGCTTCAGATAGTCGTCCTTGTCGATGTCGTAGCCACGCATGAAGATCTCCTCTATCCAACCGCAATCGCGGATCGTCACTCTTCTAATCGGGGACTGGCCGAGCCTCTGCTTCCGCCACGGCCTCGGCGAAGCCGGCTCTCGGGGATCAACGGTACGCCACCGGGGTATGCCGATTTCCCCCAGCTCAGCACGTGTAGCCCTGGTCTACGATCTGTTGCGTAAGCCGAAGGGAATTGCATCATGAAGATGCCTGGTGAGCTGGCAGAGGCGTTCAACGAGCAGATTTCCATGGAGCTGGCATCGTCGACTGCCTACCTCCAGATGTCGGCGTACTTCGAAGCGCAGAACCTGACCGGAATGGCCTCCTGGATGAGGATGCAGTCCGAGGAAGAGCGCGAGCATGCCATTCGATTCTTCGAATTCGTGGTCGACCGTGGGAACACGGTGCGAGTGGGCGGGTTGGATGCTCCCCAGGCCGAGTTCGCCAACCCGGAGCAGGTTTTCGAGACCGCGCTGGAACAGGAGCAGGCCGTCACCAAAGCCATCCACGACCTCTACCGCCTCGCCACGGATCATGGCGATCTTGGGAGCTTTCCTTTCCTGCAGAGCTTCATCCAAGAGCAGAATGAGGAGGAAGCGACAGTGGAGACGATCCTCGAGCGGGTTCGCCTCGCCGGGAACGAGTCGAGCGCCATCCTTCTCCTAGACAGTGAGTTGGGCACCCGCACCTGAGGATGGGTCGTCCGGCATGGTCGGCACCCTGGTGGTGTCGTCGGCCCGAGCAACACGCTGCGCCCGGTGCCAATCACGGACCTCCTCATTGAGTACTGCCCCCGAACGAGGGCAGGCGGCGCAGCAGGAGAGGGTTGATCTCCTTGCTGAAGGCTTGGGCTGCGAGCTCGAGGGCTCCGGCCATGGTGAGGTAGGGGTGGTAGGTGTCGGCGATCTCATCGATGGTGACCCGCGACTGAACGCCATGACCGCCGCCTGGATCACCTCTCCGGCGCCCTCGGCGAGGATGCGGACGGCAAGGAGGCGACTGGTGGACTCCTCGGCCCCCAGCTTGGTCAGACCGTCGGTGGCGTGGTCGACAGGGGCTCTGCGAACCACGTCGAGAGGCAGCGTGGATGTGATCACCTTATGGCCTCCCTGAAGGGATTGAGGTGAGGCCTACGAAGGGGGTGGTGAAGGTGACTCGGCGTCGGCTTCTGCCTCGACGAGCTGGCACACAGAGGGCCCTTGCGGCCAGACGTCGATGAACTCCCCCGCTTTGGCCTGCAGCCGTTCCAGTTCGCCATGCAGCTCCTGTAGCTCCCGGATTCGACTTTTTATGGCCGCCGCCTCCCGCGCCATGACTTCGCGGACTACAGCACACGGCGCCTCGCCACGGTTGCGAAGCTCCACGATCTGACGGACGTCCTCGAGCGGTATCTCCAGTCTCCGGATCCGGCGGACGAATCGGATCAGGTCGACCTCCTCATCTGTGTAGTCCCGATACCCCGACGCCATCCGCTCGGGGGCTGGAAGCACGCCGGACTGTTCGTAGAAGCGGATCGTCGACGGCTCCAGACCGGCAAGTGCGGCTGCCTCACCGATACGCATGCACAGCTCTGATGCGACTCATGAATCCGACGATAAACCTTCGAGCCGCTTCAAGATCAAGCTCCTGTTGCCGCGACCCGCCGGGCATGTTGAGTCCGTACCGCCTCCCCTGCCTTCAAACAACCTCGTCCTCCTCACCAGGTCCAATCGGAACCGTGGATCACAGAGCAAGCCCGTAGCCTTGAGCCCGACCAAAACTCATCAGAAAGGAGCGTCGAGATGGACTGGAGTGGATGGGCGATCTTCGGCCCGGTGGCCACGGTGCTCCTCACCGCGGCAATGGTCGGAGCTCAGCTCGCCGGTCTGACCCGCCTCGACATCCCCTTGATGCTGGGAACCTTCTTCACCGGTGACCCCGATCGGGGGCGGTTTATCGGCTTCATCCTCCACCTCATATCCGGCCAGTTCTTCGCCCTGTTCTACGGCCTCGCCTTCGCCGGACTCGGGCGTAGCGAGTGGTGGCTGGGAGCGCTCTTCGGCGTGGCGCATTCCGCGGTGGCCGGTGCGGTACTGGTGCCGATGCTGACAACGATCCATCCCCGGATGGCCACCGAGCGGGCCGGCCCGACCACCACCACGATCCTGGAACCGCCCGGGCTGATGGCCCTCAACTACGGCTGGAGCACTCCCCTCGTCGCCATGGCGGCACACGCCGGTTACGGGGCCATTCTCGGAGTGTTCCTGCAGGCGGGATGATCGACTCCCGGCGAGTCCCGATCGGCGACTACGGGCTGATCGGTGACACTCGCACCGCCGCCCTGGTCGCCCCCGAGGGCAGCATCGACTGGCTGTGCCTACCCCGATTCGACTCCCCTCCAGTATTCGGGCGGCTGGTCGGCGGTGAGGAGGGAGGGCATTTCACCATCGGTCCCGACGAGCCCGCCACG
>JAHWLC010000013.1 GCA_019347585.1 Actinomycetota bacterium
GACCGCGGTTATCGACCTGGAGAACAACAGTGTGACCATGGTCGTCACCAACCCGGGCTCCCCCTTCAAGTGCGACTTCGACAACGAGGAAGAGGCACCACAGGAGGTAGAGACCGGGCGGATCGTGATCGAGAAGCTGGTGACTGAGGGTTCCGATCAGGAGATCGAGTTCACCTTCGTCTCGGTCGGATTCAGCATGGGCGACGACACGCTGGCGCATGGTGCGGACGACTCAACCGCTGTCGCCCGGGGCGACTACGCGGTGTCCGAGGTCATCCCAGAAGGCTGGGAGCTGGTGTCGGCGGTGTGTGACTCCACCGACGAGGCAGACGAGTCGACTCCCGCGGACATCGACGTCTCGGCTGACGAGGTCGTCACCTGCACCTTCACCAACGGGGAGGTCGAGGTCGCCGAGGAGGTCCTGCCTCAGATCGCGGTCACCAAGACCGCCGACACGGAGACCGCGGCACCCGGTGACACCGTCACCTTCACGGTGGTGATCTCCAATCCGTCGGCCAGCGAGCCGGTGAGGATCAGCTCGATCATCGACAGCGTGTTCGGCACATTGGCCGGCGACACCGACTGCACGGTCGACGTGACGTTGGCGCCCGGTGCCTCCTGTGAGTTCACCTTCACCTGGATGGTCACCGATCAGGACCTGGGCACCCACGAGAACATCGTCGAGGTGATCGGAGCGGATGTCGAGAGGCCCGACGTCACCGTCAGGGCGAGCGACAACGTCGTGATCTCCGTCGACGAGGTTCAAGCCATCGTGATCACTCCCGAGGTTCCGGCCGGTCCGGTGACCCCGATCGTCCCCGACGTCGCCCCCGACGTCGTCTCCGACGTCGCCGTCGAGGCGGAGCAGCTGCCCTTCACCGGGATCGAGAGTGACCGGTTGATCGGCCTGGCCATCATGCTCCTCGGTGGCGGTGTGCTCCTCCTCAGGTGGGCACCGCGACCCGAAGAGGGCTGACAACCGAACGCACCGAATCGAGAAGGCCCCCGGCGAGCCCCGGGGGCCTCCTCTTTGCAGGGTTAACCTCGTGGGGCCCTCCCATGGAATATCCCGAAGCCGTCGCCTATCTCGACCGTCACATCGGATTGGGTGGAAAACCAGGACTGGAGCGCATCGACGGCCTGCTCGACGACATGGGGCGACCCTACGAGGCGTACCCGATCATCCATGTGGCCGGGACAAATGGGAAGACCTCCACGGCACGGCTCGCCACGCTGATCCTGGTGGCTCACGGGCTCACCACCGGCACCTACACCTCTCCGCACCTCCAGAAGGTCGAGGAGCGTCTCGCGGTGAACGGTCGCCACGCCACACCGGAGGAGTTCGCCCTCGCCATCACCGACGTCGCCGCCTTCGCCGACCTCCGGGAAGGGAGGGGGCTCGAGCCCAACAGTTACTTCGAGCTGAACACGGCAGCGGCCTTCGCCTTCTTCGCCGACCAAGCGGTGAACGCGGGGGTGCTCGAGGTCGGGTTGGGGGGCCGCCTCGACGCCACCAACGTCGTGGAGGCCGAGGTCTGCGTGGTCACCTCGATCGGGGTCGACCACACCGAGTACCTCGGGAAGGACATCGCCGGCATCGCACGGGAGAAGCTGGCGATCGCCGGCCCGTCGTCGATCCTGGTCACCGGGCCTCTTCCCGATGCCGCCCACACGGAGGCGACCGCCACCGCCCGCGAGCTGGGCATCCACCACCGGCACTACGGGCACGACTTCTCGGTGGGGGATGCCGAACGAGGGGTCGGCGGCTGGTTGGTCACTATCGAGGGAGCGGAGACCACCTATGACGATCTCTTCCTCCCGGTGCACGGGAGCTATCAGCTCACCAATCTCGCCGTGTCGGTCGCAGCTGCCGAGGCTCTCCTCGGCCGCAAGCTCGACCAGGGAGCGCTGAAGCAGGCTGCAGCCGCGGCCACCATGCCGGGGAGGATGGAGCCGCTGTCAGCCTCGCCTCTGGTGATGGTGGACGGGGCCCACAATGCCGACGGGGTGGCCACCCTGGTCGAGTCGCTACAGGAGGAGTTCCCCACCACCCGCTGGCAGCTGCTCCTGGGGGTGATGGGCGACAAGAACATCGAGCTCATGGTGGAGAAACTCGCGCCTGTCATCGGCGGTGTGGTCACCACCGCGGTCGACCACAAGCGGGCGGTGCCCGCCGCGGAGCTGGCCGAGCGGATCCATGGCCTGGTCGACGTCCCGGTGCTGGTCGCCGACAGCATCGATTACGGGCTGGACATGGCCCGTGCCGAGGCAGGCTCCGAAGGCGCAGTGCTGGTCACCGGCTCGCTCTACCTGGTCGGCGAGGTCAGGGACATCCTGGTCGGCTGACTTCTCGCTGACGGCTCACCCGATTTAGCGTGGAACTTCGATGGCACACGAACACACCTTCATCATGGTCAAGCCGGACGGAGTGCAGCGAGGTCTGGTTGGAGAGGTCATCTCCCGGTTGGAGCAGAAAGGCCTCGAGTTGCAGAACATCCGCTCCCTTCGCATCGACGAGGCCCTGGCCCGCCGGCACTACGCCGAGCACGCCGAGAAGCCCTTCTTCGCAGAGTTACTCGCCTTCATCACCTCGGGACCGGTGGTGGCGATGGAATGGTCCGGCGAATCCGCCATCGCAGCCGCCCGCGCCTTGATGGGGGCGACCGACCCCAAGGACGCCGCAGCGGGCACCATCCGCGGTGATCTCGGTCTCGAGGTGACCCGCAACCTGGTGCACGGCTCCGACGGCGCAGAGAGCGCCAAGAGGGAGCTGGAGATCTTCTTCGGGTGAACATCGTCCCGCCGCCGAATCGCGCAATAGCGCTACCCGGAAAGCGCCCCTACACTCCCGCGGGATCGCCCGGGAGCGCCGCCACACATGGCTGAAACCCTCTTCTCCTATGCCGGCCAGGACATGGCCATCGATTTGGGAACCGCGAACACGCTGGTGTACGTGCGGGGGAGCGGGATCGTCCTCAACGAGCCCTCCGTGGTCGCCATCAACTCGCTGAACAACAAAGCGCTGGCAGTCGGCATGGACGCCAAGCGAATGATCGGCCGCACTCCCGCCCACATCACCGCGATCCGGCCCCTCCGCGACGGCGTCATCGCCGACTTCGACATAACCGAGAAGATGCTGCGCTACTTCATCCAGAAGGTGCACCGTCGCAAGTGGGCCCGGCCCCGGATCGTGGTCTGTGTCCCCTCCGGCATCACCCCGGTGGAGCGTCGCGCCGTCGAGGAGGCGGCATATCACGCCGGGGCGCGGCGGGCTTACACCATCGAAGAGCCCATGGCCGCGGCCATCGGCTCCGGCCTCCCCATCGGCGAGCCGTCGGGCTCGATGGTGGTCGATATCGGCGGCGGC
This sequence comes from Actinomycetota bacterium, assembly GCA_019347585.1. Taxonomy (GTDB): domain Bacteria; phylum Actinomycetota; class Acidimicrobiia; order Spongiisociales; family ZC4RG35; genus JAHWLC01. The sequence goes on from JAHWLC010000013.1 coordinate 3,368, forward strand.
ACCACCGAGGTGGCAGTCATCTCCTTAGGCGGCATCGTGGTCTCCCGTTCCATCCGGGTCGGCGGCGACGAGCTCGACACCGCCATCATCGACTGGGTCAAGAAGGAGGAAAACGTGCTGATCGGCGAGCGCACCGCCGAGCAGCTCAAGATCGCCGTCGGGTCGGCCTGGCCCTACGCCGACGAGCCCTCGGCGGAGATCAGGGGGCGTGACCTCGTCACCGGTCTGCCCAAGACGATTCTCCTCACCAGTCAGGAGGTCCGGGAGGCCATCGAGGAGCCGACCCAGGCCATCGTGGACGCAGTCAAGTACACATTGGACAAGACTCCGCCCGAGCTCGCCGCCGACATCGTCGAGCGGGGGATCGTCCTCACCGGGGGCGGAGCCCTCCTCGTCGGTCTCGATCACCGTATCGCCCATGAGACGGGGATGCCCATCGTCACCGCGGGCAAGCCTTTGCAGTCTGTGGTGCTGGGATCGGGCAAGTGCCTCGAGGAGTTCGACGCCCTGCACGCGGTGCTGGTGTCCTCTGCCCGGCCCTGATAGCTGCGGCAGATGCTGAACCGAGACGCCGCCGACCGCACGCTCCCCACATTGATCACCCTGCTGGTGATCGGGATTCTGCTCATGACCTTCGACGTGCGGGCTTCGGGCGGGGGAGTGGTGGGAGTTCTCCGCACCGGCACGCAGACCATCGTGGCCCCGGTGCAGAAGGCGGCTTCCTACGTCGTCAACCCGGTCGCCGACATGGTGCAGTCCCTGGCCAATGTGGCCACCCTCCGCCAGGAGAACCTGGCACTGCGGGAGCGTCTCGCCGAGGCCGAGGCCGAGTTGATCGCGGTGCAGGACGAATCGGCTCGTCTGGACCTCCTCGAGCAGATCTACGAGTTGGAGAACGCGGGCAGCGATCTGAGACGGACCGTGGCCAATGTGATCGGGCGCCCCGATGCGGTGAGCCTGGTCATCGACAAAGGCGCCTCCGACGGGATCGCCAAGGGCCAGCCCGTGCTCGACACCAACGGGTTCCTCGTTGGCAGCGTGCACACCGTCACCCAGGGAAGTGCCACGATCCTCCCCATGATCGCCGGCCAGGATGGGGTGGCCGTGGTGATAGGCGAGCAGGTGGGGATCCTGATGCCGCAGGTGGCGTCGGAGGAGATGCGCCTCGAGGTGCGTGACGCCCGAATCCCGATCCTGGCCGAGGAACGGGTGGAGACCTCGGCCGCCTCCATCAACTTCCCCGCCGGGCTCCCGGTGGGGGAGGTCATCGCCGACGCCGCGCCCTCACTCGATCTACTCACCACCCGCGTTCGCCCCTACTCGGACCCGGACACGCTGCGCCTGGTCGTCGTCCTCGCCTGGCCGCCGGACCCGATCGTCGCCGCCACCGGTGCCGACGCCGCCGAGGAGACCACCACGACGACCACGCCCTCGGATGAGTCGACCACGACCGAGGGGGGCTGAGGTGAGGGCCCGCACCGGCCTCACCGTGTTCCTCATGGTGTTGACCGCGGTGGTGGTGCAGACCACCCTGATCAACCAGCTTCAGTTCGTCATCCCCGATCTGGTGCTGCTGCTGGTGATCCTCTTGGCCCTGACCCGATTGCGGCCGGAGGCGGTGCTCGGAGTCGCCTTCTTCTCGGGGCTCCTCATCGACCTGCTCGGCACTTCGCTGCTCGGCCTGAGAGCGATCGTGCTCACCATGGTGGCCTACGCAGCCATCCGCACCCGTGAGCGGGCAGAGATCGGGCGAGTCGGGGTGGCACTGTGGGTCGGCCTGCTCACCTTCGGAGGCATCGTCATCCTGGCTCTGGTGGGAACGCTGTTCGGCCAGGGAACGCTCCTAGGATCCGATGCGGTCAGCCGCATGTTCCTGGTGCCGATCGCCAACACCATCCTCGCCGCACTGACCGCGGGCCTGTTCGTCCGCCTGGTAGACAGAGACGCCAGCGCCTTCCGCTTCACATGAAATTCGCTGTCCGCCTCAGCTTCCTCGGCCTGGCTTTCGTCACCATGTTCTCGGTGCTGGGGCTCCGGCTCTGGTTCGTGCAGGTGGCATCGGGACCGGCCATCGCCAGGGCCGCCGAGGAGCAGACCTGGCTCTCCGAGGCGTCGCAGGCGCCGAGGGGCGACATCTACGACCGGAACGGGACGCTGCTCGCCACCAGCAGGCTCGTCCCCGCGGTCTACATAGACCGCACCTTCGTCCTTCCGGAGGAGCGCTTCGGCCTGGTGCAGAACCTCGCGTCCCTCCTCGCCATCGATCCCGACGAGCTCGACGCCATGTATGAGGAAGCGGGGATCAACGGGAGATTCGAAGTGGCCACGGTCTCCAGCGAGACCGCGTTCCGTGTCATCGAGCGCCTCGGTGGCCTGCCCGGCGTCGAGGTCGTGAAGGTGCCGGAGCGCGTGTACCTCTCCGGTCCGACCCTGGCCCATGTCATCGGCCATCTCGGCCTCCCCGATCAGGCCGACCTCGACCAGCGGCCCGACCTCGACCCCGCGGTCCGGATCGGGAAGCTCGGCGTCGAGAAGACTTACGACGAGCTCCTGCAGGGTGTCCCCGGAATCGTCGAGTACCGGGTGCGGAGGAGCCAGGTCATCGACCAGCGAGCGGCAGCCGACCCGGTCCAGGGGAGGTCCATCGAGCTGACCCTCGACCTCGACCTGCAACAGGTGACGGAGCTCGCCCTCGAGGAGGGCATCGCCCTCTCCAACACGGTGAAGGAGAGGGACCGGCGAAACGGCGAGGACGTGTTCAGCGTCACCTCCCGGGCGGCGGCGGTGGTGCTCGACGCCAAGACCTTCGAGGTCCTCGCCCTGAGCTCGGTCCCCGACTTCGATCCTCAGGTCTTCGTCGCCGGGATCGACACCGCCACCTTCGACGCTCTCAACGAGGCCAAGGCTTTCAACAACCTCGCCATCAGCGGGCTCTACCCGCCTGCCTCCACCTTCAAGGCGATCACCTACACCGTGATCGAGGAGGAGAGCCTGCCCCTCCCCGAGGAGATCGAGGGCATCGACGCAGCCAACCGCATGGTGCACTGTGACGGTGAGCTGGTCCTGCCCGAGCTTGCCGACGGATCGGCCCAGATCAAGAAGGACTGGTACTACCCGGGTGTGATCGGCTGGCTCGACATCCACGGCGCCCTGGAGCGCTCCTGCAACATCTTCTTCTGGTCAGCCGGGCTGGGCACCTGGCAGGCGTACCGGGGCTCCCTGCGCGAGAACGTAATCCAGGAGTGGGCCAAGTCGGTCGGCTACGGCGCGGTGACCGGCATCGATCTGAGCAACGAGGCCGACGGGGTGGTCCCCACCCGGGAGCTCTTCGAGGATTGGGCCGAGTTCCAGGAGGAGAATCCCGACCAGCCGCCACGCTTGGACCCCGCACGTCTCGAGTTGGGAAGCCCGTGGGTGGGTGGCGACCTCATGGACTTCGCCATCGGCCAGGGCGCGTTCACCTCGACCCCGCTCCAGGTCGCCGTGTCCTACGCGGCGTTGGTCAACGGGGGCAGTGTCCTCGAGCCGAGAGTGGTGCGCCGGGTACTCGACAACACCGGGGAGACCGTCGAGGAGATCGAGTCCGAAGTGGTGCGCCAGGTCGACATCAGCGAGGAGACCCGTCAGGCGCTTCTCCGGGATCTGAACCGGGTGGTCACCTCGGGGACCGCCGAGGCCGCGTTCGTCGACTTCGGGCCCGGCCTCGAGCTGATCGGAGGCAAGACCGGCACCGGCCAGACCTCGGCGAACCGCGACAACCACGCCTGGTTCGTCGGCCTCGCTCCCATCGACGACCCCCAATACGTGGTGGCGGTGGTCATCGAGGAGGGCGGCTCCGGCGGGCGGATCGCGGCGCCGGTGGCCCGCCACATCCTGCAGTACATCATGGGCAACGAGCCCACGCCGATCGTCGCCGGGGACAAGGCGGACTGATGACGGTCCTCACCCGACTCCGCGAGGTGGCCGTCGTCAGGCGGAACAACCGTTCTGACTTCATGCTGTTCGGGACCATGCTCCTGCTCTCGGGCTTCGGGCTGTTGATGATCTACTCGGCCACCCGCAGCACCGGGACGTTCTCGATGGAGCGGCAGATGATCTTCGTGGCCGCCGGCTTCCTCATCTACCTCGTGGCCTCCAATGTCGACTATCGGGAGTACAAGGGGATGGTCCCGATGGCTGCCGTCATCACGCTCCTCGCTCTGATCGCGGTTTTCGCTTTCGAGCCGGTGAACGGAGCCCGGCGCTGGATTCCGCTCGGGATCCTGAAGCTCCAGCCCGCCGAGTTCGCCAAGGTGGTCGTGATCGTGGTGCTGGCCGGGCTGCTGGCGCCGTCGAACCGTGACGAGCCGGCACCCCGCAACCTGCCCTGGTCGAAGATCGGCCAGGCGACCCTGGTGGTGGCGGTCCCGAGCATCCTCATCTACCTGGAGCCGGACCTGGGTACGGCCATCGTTTTCGGCTTCATCCTCTTCGCGATGGTCTTCCTGGCCGGCGCAAGCTGGCGGCAGATGGTCGGGATGCTCGCCGCCGCAGTGGCCGGAGTGGTCGCCATCTTCCGGTTCAACCTGCTCGACCAGTACCAGATGAACCGGCTGAGGGTCCTGTGGAACCCGACCATCGATCCCAGCGGCATCGGCTACAACCTGAAGCAGTCGAAGAGCGCCATCGGCTCCGGGCAGCTGTTCGGCCAGGGCCTGTTCAAGGAGGGGACGCTGACCGATTTCGAGTACGTGCCCGAGCAGGAGACCGACTTCATCTTCACCGCGGTCGCCGAGCAGCTCGGCTTCGTCGGCGGGATCATCGTGCTCGCCGCTTTCGCTGTCATCGTCTGGCGACTCCTGGTGATCGCCGCCAACGCGCGAGACCGATTCGGGGCCCTGGTGGCCGCGGGAATCGGGGCGATGGTGATGTGCCACGTTTTCATCAACGTAGGGATGACCATCGGCATCATGCCGGTGACGGGGCTGCCCCTCCCGCTGCTGAGCCAAGGTGGGTCGTTCTTCATGTCCATGGCCCTGGCCTTGGGCATCGCCAACTCCATCTGGCTGATGCGGACGCCGGTACCCGGGGAGAACCAGCTGACGTAATAATGCCCCCGATGGATCGACGCGGCAGGGACGGGTGGGTGGAGGTCATCTGCGGTCCCATGTTCTCCGGGAAGAGCGAGGAGCTGATCCGGCGCGTCACCCGATCCAAGATCGCCCGCATCCCGGTCCAGGTGTTCAAGCCTGCCGTGGACAACCGATACGCCGACGCCGAGGTGGTCTCTCATTCCGAGCTCAAAGTGGAGGCGACACCCGTAGCCGACGCGCTGGGGCTGCTGCGCTCCATCGACGACTACACCCGGGTCATCGGCATCGACGAAGGCCAGTTCTTCGACGACGGCCTGGTGGAGGTGGTGGACAACCTGGCCACAAGGGGATGCAGGTGATCGTCGCCGGACTCGACACCGACTATCTCCGTCGCCCTTTCGAGCCGATTCCCACTCTGTGTGATCGGGCGGAGTACGTGACCAAGGTGCTGGCGGTGTGTCACCGCTGCGGGGGACCGGGTCTGTACACCCAGAGGATCGTTCAGTCCGATGACCTGGTGGTTCTTGGCGCCGAGGACGCCTACGAGGCGCGCTGCCGGATGTGTTACGACCCGCCGAGCCCGAGCAACCCCGGCTCACGCTGGAGGCTGAGTAGTTCGACTCCGTTGTTCCTGCTAATCTGATCGGGTCCGCCGGGTACGACGGATTTCCTCCTTCCCGAGAGTCATCGGTGATGACAGCCATAGCTTCGGGGTGGTCGACAGCGATCGCCCCCAACAGAGACCCAAACCTTTCCGGTACCGACCGGTCTCTCGACGGCTGTCACCCATCGACCTCGCTCCGTACCCGTCCCGCCAGGAATCGGGCAGTGGCGGACGTCCCAGGTATTGATCTTCAGAGGAGTGAGAGCAAATGGCTCTGTTTCGCAGAAAGGGCGCCCAAGTCGTCCGCAAGGCCTCGTCCAAGGGCGTCGTCGAGGAGCGCAAGACCCTCAGGGTTCGAGGGCACAAGGTAGAAGTCAAAAGGGTCGAGGCTCCCGCCCGGCCCGAACCGCCGAGCAAGACCCGCAATCGCAAGAAGTCCCCGGCCAAGAAGGGCAACGGGGTCTCCACTTCCCGTACCAGATCGCGCCGTCCCGTCGACGACGAGATCATCGTCCCGGTCGAGTCCTCGCGGAAGCAGATGCTGGTCAGCGTCAGCCGCAACCAGACCCAGATCGTGATGCTGGAAGGCGCCGTGCTCGTCGAGCACTACGTGGCGCGGGAGGACACCGACTCGGTGGCGGGCAACATCTACCTGGCCGTCGCCCGCAACATCCTCCCCGGGATGGAGGCGGCTTTCCTCGACTTCGGGGCCTCCAAGAACGGGGTTCTCTACGCCTCGGACGTGTCCGTTCCCGGTCGAGGCAACGGCCGGTCCCAGAAGCGGATCGAAGAGGTCCTCAAGGAGGGCGATCAGGTCCTGGTCCAGGTGACCAAGGACGCCATGGGAGCCAAGGGGGCCCGTCTCACCGGACTGCCTTCCCTGCCCGGCCGGTACCTGGTGCTCGTCCCCGACTCGGACAACGTCGGGATCAGCCGGCGCCTCCCCGACAGCGACCGCTCCCGGCTGCGCGAGGTGATCAACAAGGTGAGACCGAAAGGATTCGGGGTCATCGTCCGCACGGCCGCTCTCCACGCCTCTCCTGAGGAGCTGGCGGCAGACATCTCGAGGCTGATCGACAAGTGGGAGAAGATCCAGGAGGAGGCGGAGAAGGGGAACGCCCCCCGGCTGATCCACCAGGAGCCCGAGCTGCTGATCAAGGTGATCCGGGAGCACTTCACCGCCGACTTCCGTCGCCTGCTCATCGATCACAAGGAGTCCTACGACACGGTGGTGAAATACCTGCAGTCAACCGCTCCCGACCTGGTCTCCAAGGTGCAGCTCTACGAGGACCCCGTCCCCCTGTTCGACCGCTACCACGTCGACGATCAGTTGAAGAAGGCGCTCGACCGCAAGGTGTTCCTCCCCTCGGGAGGCCACCTGGTGATCGATCGCACCGAGGCGCTCACCGTCATCGACGTCAACACCGGGAAGTTCGTCGGATCGAGCAACCTCGAGGAGACGGTGCTCCAGAACAACCTGGAGGCCGCCGAGGAGATCGGCCGCCAGCTCAGGCTGAGGGACGTCGGCGGCATCATCGTCATCGACTTCATCGACATGGAGACGGTGCAGAACCAGCAGAAGGTGCTGCGTCGGCTCAAGGAGACGCTGGCCAAGGACAAGACCCGCACCCAGGTCTTCGAGGTGTCGCACCTGGGGCTGGTCGAGATGACCAGGAAGAACGTCTCGGCGGGATTGCTCGAGCAATTCTCCCACCGCTGCGAACACTGCTCGGGCCGAGGGGTCATCATCGAGGAGTCGTTCATCCCGCAGCCCAGCGCCCTCGAGGCCGCCGCCGCCGAGGTGGAGGCATGAGCGGGGCGAGCTTTGCTCACCTGGGGCCAGCCGGTACGATTTAGCGGGATTTCCCCTTCTCCGAGAGAGGTTCGACCATGTACGCCATCATCCGCACCGGCGGCAAGCAGGCCAAGGTGCAGCTCGGCGATGTCATCGACATCGAGCGGGTAAAGGGTGACAACGAGGAGCTGACGTTTGCTCCTCTCCTCGTCGTCGACGACGAGGGGGAGTCGCATTCGGACCGCGACAAGCTCTCCAAGACCACCGTGACCGCCAAGGTGCTGGGGGAGACCCAGGGCGAGAAGATCGACATCTTCAAGTACAAGAACAAGACCGGTTATCGCCGGCGCATGGGACATCGTCAGAAGTACACCCGTGTCGAGATAACCGGGATCAACCTGCCGGGTGCCAAGAAGAGCCCCGCCAAGACAACGGCGGCGAAGGGCGGGGACGAGAAGGCCGAGAAGCCGGCTGCCAAGAAGCCGGCTGCCAAGAGCGAGACCACGACGGCGGCGGCGAAGAAACCGGCCACCAAGAAGCCGGCTGCCAAAGCCGAGACCAAGACGGCGGCGGCGAAGAAGCCGGCTGCCAAGACCCCAGCCAAGAAGCCGGCAGCGAAGCC
>JAHWLC010000140.1 GCA_019347585.1 Actinomycetota bacterium
GGGCCTTCCCGGCGCACCCAGAAGAGCCTCAAGTCCCGCGCCGAGGAGGCCGCCGGCTTGGAGCGCAAGCCCAGGCTGATCGAAGCCGGCGGGGGCAAGCGCTCCGTCGAGCCCACCGACAAGGAGGGCGGTCGTCGCCTCATCGAGGCCGGTGGCGGTCGCCGACCCACCGCGGCCGAGGCCAAGGTGCAGTACGAGGAGGAGATCGTGACCCCCGAGGAAACGACCGAGGAGAGCGCCGAGGACATCGCCGCCGAGGAGGGCACGACGGAAGAGACCACCGAGGCTTCCGCCGAGGAGTCCGCTGCGGAGGAGACCCAGACTCGAGTCGAGGGTCAGATCTCCGAAGAGAAGAGCGAAGACGACGAGGCTGCCGAGTCCGCTGGGGCCGGCGACACCGTGGTCTCCGAGGAGAAGAGCGAAGACGACGAAGCTGCCGAGTCCGCTGGGGCCGGCGACACCGTGGTCTCCGAGGAGAAGAGCGAGGACGATGCGGCCGTCGAAGCTGCCGGGTCCGACTCCGGAGAAGAGGAGTAGCCGGTCATGCTGATGCCGAAGAGGACCAAGCACCGCAAGGAGCACCGCGGCCGGCGCTCCGGCGTGGCCAAGGGCGGCACCGAGGTGAACTTTGGCGAGTACGGTCTGCAGGCCCTCGAGGCCGGGTGGATCACCGCCCGTCAGATCGAGGCCAGCCGTGTCGCCATCACCAGGGCGGTCAAGCGTGGCGGGAAGGTCTGGATCACCATCTTCCCGCACAAGCCGGTGACCCAAAAGCCCGCCGAGACCCGCATGGGATCGGGCAAGGGCAACCCGGAGTTCTGGGTGGCCGTCGTCAAGCCGGGCCGGGTCATGTTCGAGCTCGCCGGTGTCGACGAGGACCTTGCCCGCGACGCCATGCGCAAGGCCAGCCACAAGCTGCCCATCAAAACCAGGTTCGTCACCCGGGAGGAACTGTGAGCGCCGCCGACCTGCGCGAGATGAGCGACGAGGAGCTGATGGACGCCCTCCTCGAGGCCAAGGAGGAGCGGTTCAACCTGCGCTTCCAGGTTGCTACCAACCAGCTCGACAACACCGCCCGCATGGGAGAGGTCAAAAAGGAGATCGCCCGCATCCTCACCGTGCTGCGTGAGCGCGAGCTCGAGGAGGAGAGGTCATGACCGACACTGCCGCCAGGAACAACAGAAAGGTCCGGGTCGGGATCGTGGTGTCCGACGCACGGGACAAGACCGTGACCGTCGAGGTGCCGGTTTCCACCAAGCATCCCCGTTACGACAAGGTGATGCGTCGCGCCTCCAAGCTGCACGTCCATGACGAGGCCAACGACGCCCGCATCGGCGACACGGTGCGGATCATGGAGACCCGCCCCATCTCCAAGCAGAAGAGGTGGCGGCTCGTCGAGGTGGTGGAGCGCGCCAGATGATCCAGCAGGAGTCCCGTCTCAAGGTGGCCGACAACACCGGCGCCCGCGAGGTGCTTTGCATCCGGGTGCTGGGCGGTTCGGCGCGCCGCTACGCGGGCGTGGGCGACGTCATCGTGGGCACGGTCAAGGAAGCCACCCCCGGCGGCACCGTGAAGAAGGGGGAGGTGGTGCGGGCGGTGGTGGTCCGGACGAAGAAGGAGTCGCGGCGGTCCGACGGCACCTACATCCGTTTCGACGACAACGCCTGCGTCATCATCGACCCCAATCGCCAGCCGCGGGGGACCCGCATCTTCGGGCCGGTGGCCCGGGAGCTGAGAGACCAGCGCTTCATGCGGATCGTGTCGCTGGCGCCAGAAGTCTTGTGAGGAAGAGATGAAGCTGAAGACAGGTGACAAAGTGATCGTGATCGCCGGGAAAGACGTCGGCAAGGAGTCGCGTGTGTCCCGGGTCTTCCCCCGCAAGGGCAAGGTCCTGGTGGAGGGGGTCAATACCGCCAAGCGCCACACCAAGCCCACCGGCGCCACCATGCAGGGGGGGATCATCGACAAGGACATGCCCATCGACGTCTCCAACGTGATGATCGTCTGCGACAAGTGCGGTCCCACCCGCATCGGGCACCGGATCGACGACAAGGGCAACAAGCACCGGGTGTGCGTCAAGTGCGGGGGTGAGCTGTGAGCGCCCAGCCCCGTCTCAAGATCAAGTACCAGGAGGAGATCGCGCCCCGGCTCAAGGAAGAGCTGGGCTTGGACAACCCGATGGAGGTGCCCACCCTCGAGAAGATCGTCCTCAACATGGGTCTCGGCGAGGCCGTCCAGGACAAGAAGGCCATCGACGAGGCCATCGACGAGCTGGGTCTCATCTCCGGCCAGAAGCCGAAGGTGAACAAGGCCCGCAAGTCGATCGCCAACTTCAAGCTCAGGGAAGGGACCCCGATCGGAGTGTCGGTGACCCTGCGCGGACCCAGGATGTGGGAGTTCTTCGACCGGCTCCTGGCGGTGGCGATCCCCCGGGTGCGCGACTTCAGGGGTCTCAGCCCCCGCGCCTTCGACGGACGGGGCAACTACAGCGTGGGTGCCTCCGAGCAGCTCATCTTCCCCGAGATCGACTTCGACCAGGTGTCGACGACCCGTGGTCTCAACATCACGATCGTCACCACCGCCGACAACGACGAGCACGGCAGGGCGCTGCTCGCCGCCTTCGGGTTCCCCTTCCGCAGGGTGGGCGCCGAAGCCGCACAAAGCTGACAGGAGGAGCCAATGGCCAAGAAATCACTGATCGTCAAAGCAAACAAGAAGCCGAAGTTCAAGGTGAGGGCGTACAACCGCTGCAGTCGATGCGGCCGGGCTCGCGCCTATCTCCGCGACTTCGGGATGTGCCGGATTTGTGTCCGCGAGCTCGCCTCCCGTGGCGAGCTTCCTGGTGTGAGAAAGGCCTCGTTGTGAGCGCAGTCACCGATCCCATCTCCGACATGCTGACCCGGATCCGCAACGCGGTGACGGTCGGTCACGAGCGGGTCTCCATGCCCGCCTCCAACCTGAAGGTGAACATCGCCCAGATCCTGGTGGACGAGGGATACATCGACCGCTATGAGGTCAACGGGAACGGGCATCGCAAGGGCCTCGAGCTGGTGCTCCGCTATGGGGAGCGTCGCCAGCCTGCGCTGCAGGGGATCAAGCGGGTCTCCCGTCCCGGGCACCGGGTCTACAGGGGAGCCTCCGAACTCCCCCGCGTCCAAGGCGGGCTCGGTGTCGCCGTGGTCTCCACCAGCCAGGGCCTGATGCCCGACCGCGAGGCGCGGCGTCGCCGTCTCGGTGGCGAGATCCTCTGTGAGGTGTGGTGATGAGCCGCATCGGATTGAAGCCGGTGCCCGTCCCCCCCGGCGTCGAGGTCACCATCGACGACAACAAAGTGACGGTCAAGGGGTCGAAGGGAGAGCTCACCCGGGAGTTCCACGAGAACGTCTCCTTCGAGATGTCCGACGGTGAGGTGACGGTGAGCCGCGCCGACGACACCCGCGAGTCCCGCGCCCTCCACGGGCTCTCCCGCGCCCTGCTCAACAACATGGTGGTCGGGGTTACCGATGGCTTCTCCGCCAAGCTGGAGATCCAGGGAGTGGGCTACCGGGCGGCGATGAAGGGGAGCGATATCGAGCTCCAGGTCGGCTTCAGCCATCCGGTGACCGTCTCTGCCCCCGCCGGCATCGCCTTCGAGGTTCCCGAGGCGAACCGCATCGTGGTCCGCGGCAACGACAAGCAGATGGTGGGCGAGGTCGCGGCGAACGTCCGCAAGGTCCGCAAGCCCGAGCCGTACAAGGGCAAGGGCATCCGCTACGAGGGCGAGTACGTCCGGAAGAAGGCCGGCAAGGCCGGGGTGGCCAGGTGAGCCCGAAGACCCGCGCCGAGGGCCGAAGGATCCGCCATACCAGGGTGCGCAAGGGCATCTACGGGACGGCGGACCGCCCCCGGCTTTCGGTGTTCCGAAGCAACCGCTATATCTACGCGCAGCTGGTCGACGACGACTCCGGCGTCACGCTGGTGGCGGCCTCCTCGCAGGAGCCCGAGCTCCGGGAACACACCCTAACGATCGCGACCGCCGGCGAGGTTGGGAAGCTCCTGGCCGAGCGGGCCAGGGAAGAGGGGATCCGCTCGGTCGTCTTTGACCGGGGGGGATTCAAGTTCCACGGCCGGGTGAAGGCGCTGGCCGACGCGGCCCGTGAAGGAGGATTGAGGTTCTGAGTGGCTGACCAGTTCGATGCCG
>JAHWLC010000141.1 GCA_019347585.1 Actinomycetota bacterium
CGGCGGTCGTCCCGGTGATGATCCCGGACGACGGGGTCTCTTCCACCCGGGTACTGGGCACCGTCCCCCCGGCCACCGTCCCTCCCGACGAGGTCTACCGCCAAATAGAGGAGGAGCCCCCGTCGCAGATCCCGTTCATCATCACTGCTTTCGCGCTGCTCGTCGGGCTGGCCATCCTCTTCTTCTTCCTGGTCAGGTTGGCCGGTGGAGCCGGGGGGGTGGAGACCGCCACCGTCCCCAATGTGGTGGACGAGACCCAGGACACCGCCTTCGACATGCTGAGGGAGGCCGGCTTCTTCGCCCGGCTCACACAGGAGACGAGTGACACGGTCGAGACCGGGATAGTGATCCGCACCAACCCACCCGGAGGCGAGGAGGCCGAGGTGGGGAGCGCAGTCGAAGTGGTGGTGTCCACCGGGCCCGAGGAGTTCGCAGTGCCTCCGGTGATCGGCCTCCAGCTCGAGGATGCGCAACGGGCCATCGAGGACGCCACGCTCGAAGTGGGCAATGTGGAGCCGCGGTCAGACCCCGACTTCGCCGAGGGGGTGGTCATCGAGCAGTCGCCGGTGGCGGGGATCCAGGTCGGAGGGGGGACCAGGGTCGACCTCGTGGTCTCCTCGGGCCCCGAAGTGGTCGTCCTCCCCGAGCTAGCGGGTATGAACGAGCGGCAGGCCATAGCCACGCTGACCGATCTCGGTCTGAAATGGACGGTGAACGACCAATTCGACGACACGGAGCCCGAGGACATCGTGATCCGCACCGACCCGGTGGCCGGGGAGGAGATCTTCGCCGGGGAGACCGTCTTGCTCGTCGTGTCCCTAGGGCCCGCCCCGGTCGACGTGCCCAACCTGATCGGCCAGACCGAGGAACAGGCCAGGAACATCACCGAGGACGCCGGTCTGGTCTTCAGGGTGGCCAACACCACCCAGCCGGTGGCCGACCCCGCCCAGGACGGGCTGGTGGTCGATCAGGTGCCCGACCCGGGGACCACCGTCGACCGTGGTGACACCGTGACCGTCACCCTGGGCGAGTACACCCCTCCACCCACGACGACGACCACGACGAGCACGACGGTCCCGGAGACGACGACTACTACGGAGGCGCCCTAGAGCATTCTGTGAGGAGAATTCGTCGTTATACGGTGGTTTTTACTCACAGAAAGACCCTTCACCGGTAGTTGGTGGTCATCAGGAAGCCGGCGGCGATGGCGACGAGACCGGCGAGCAGCCACTCCTGACCGAGGTCCTCGGCGAAGACGAAGCGGACCAGGACCAGGATCACCCCCACCACCATCAGCCCGGCCATCACCACGACATACCAGGTGGGGCTGGGCTCCTTGGATCTGGCCGCCTCTTCCTGGGCTTTGCTGGACAGAGGGCGGTGCTTTGGCTTCCGTCGCTTCGACTCGGGCATCCGTCGCGACCCTAGTCAATCGGGGCCAACCCCAGCCCAAGACCACACGCGTGTAATTCTCCACATGTTGTGGAAAAGGCCGGGGAAAACTACAGGTGTGTGATTACCCGTAGCCGGCGCTGTGACTACGACCTATGGAAGCTGCGCAGTGACAGAACGGTCGGCATCGGCTCAGGGCCGCCACACCGGGACCATCTCCTCGCGGCAGTGTCGGGGGGCATTGTCCTCCCGGACGTTGACCACTCTCATGGTGAGCTCCGCCCCGCACACGGTGCAGCGATAGTCCTGGTCGACCGCGACCACGTCCTCGGGGTCGACCTCGGGGGGCGGGGTGGCCAACATGGCGATGAAGAAGATTGAGACCCGCCAGATGAGCAGCCCGAGGACGACGGCGAGGATGACATCGATGAAGATGTTGCCGGTCAAGCCGGGGGGTCAGAGCCGCTCGATGATGGTGGCGTTGGCCATGCCCCCGCCCTCGCACATCGTCTGCAGCCCGTAGCGGCCGCCGGTCCGCTCCAGCTCCCAGACCAGGGTGGTCATCAACCGGGCCCCGGACGCTCCCAGGGGATGGCCGAGGGCGATGGCACCGCCGTTGACATTGGTCCGCTCCCACAGGGCCATGGGATCGGACCCCCCGTGCTCCATCCGCCAGGCGACCACCACCGAGGCGAACGCCTCGTTGACCTCGAAGAGATCGATGTCGTCGATCGAGAGGCCCGCCTTCTCCAGGACCTTCTCGGTGGCGGGGATGGGACCGGTGAGCATGATCACCGGATCGACGCCGGCCAGCGCCATGGTGTGGATCCGGGCCTTTGGAGTCATGCCGAGCTCCTCGGCCTTGTCCTCGTCCATGATGAGGATGGCGACGGCGCCATCTGAGATCTGTGACGAGTTTCCCGCGGTGATCTTGCCGTCGCTCTGGAAGGCGGGCTGCAGGGAGGCGAGCTTCTCGGCAGAGGTGTCCCAACGAATCCCCTCGTCATTGGTGACGGTCTCGGTGCTGCCGTCCTCCAGGTTGGTCTCGACGGGGACGATCTGGCCCTGGAAGCGCCCCTCCTCGGTAGCGCGGGCGGCGCGGCGGTGAGATCCGAGGGCGACGGCGTCGAGCTCCTCGCGTGAGATTCCCCATTTGTCGGAGATCATCTCGGCCGAGATCCCCTGGGGCACGAGGCCGCTGGCGTAACGCTCCAGCATCCTCGCCCCGAAGGGGAGACCGGGCCCCTGCTGGGCGGTGATCCCCATGGGCACGCGGGTCATGTTCTCCACCCCGGCGGCGACGACGACGTCCTGCACCCCGGCCATCACTGCCTGGGCGGCGAAGTGCACCGACTGCTGGGAAGACCCGCACTGGCGGTCGATGGTGACCCCGGGGACCGATTCGGGGAAGCCGGCGGCCAGGGCGGCGTTGCGGCCCACGTTGTAGGCCTGTTCCCCGGTCTGGCTCACCGTCCCCATGATCACGTCCTCGATCAGCTCCGGGTCGAGCCCGTTTCGCTCCACCAGAGCCTCGAGGGGGACCGCGGCCAGGTCTACCGGGTGGTAGTCCTTGAACACCCCGTTGCGTCGACCGACGGGCGTGCGGACTGCATCGACGATGACTGCGTTTCTCATCTCACTCCTCGGGTCAGTCTGGTCAACAGCTCGGGCGTCGCGTCTCTTCCGTGGAGACGATGGGATTCGAACCCACGACCCCCGGCTTGCAAAGCCGGTGCTCTTCCAGGCTGAGCTACGTCCCCGCCAGAAGCGCCCATTCTACGGGTTGGCCCCGTGGGGGCGGAACGCCGGGATCAGTCGTCGCCCCGGCCCGACCGGGTCAGTCTCCTTCTTCTTCGCGTTCGGAGACCGTGAACCCGTAGGACTCGGCGAGACGGACGAACTCGTCGAACAGCCGCTGCCGCTCCTCGCTCTCCGGCAGATCGTCGATCTTGTCGAACACCTCCTCCAGGCTCTCACCCAGCTCCTCCCGATCGCCCTCCGCCGCCTCCTCGATGATCTTGTCCAGGCCCTCCCTGATGTCTTTGATCTCCTTGGGCTTGAACTCGGGGGGCCGCATCTCGTCCAGCAATTGGTAGATGCCGGCCGAGATGGCCTCGGGAGAGTCGGGAGAGAGGGTGGTGGTCGTTGGTGTCGTCGTCGTGGTGGGCACCGTGGTCGTGGTGGGCGTGGTGGTCGTGGGAGCGGTGGCTGCAGGGGCCGCCTCCCGACCATCGGGGACGAGGGCGAAGACGGCGATGACGAGGGCGAGGGCGATGAGCAATAGCAGCGGGATGGTGAAGCCGTCCCAGGGCCGCCGCCGGGCGCCCTTGTCCGTCGCGTAAACCACCGTCGGCTCGGCAGACCGCGATGCGACAGGACCAGCAGCGATCGGCTGGGTGGGGACAGGTGCCTCCATGGGCAGGGTGGTCGCAGTGAGGAGCGAGGTGGCGAGGGCCCCGGCCGATTCCGGCCGGCGCGCCGGGTCCTTGTCCAGAGAGCGCAGCACGCCACCGGCGAGCTCGGGCGGCACCTCGGGACCGAGTGGGGCCGGGGGCTCCTCCCGGATCCGGTTGATCAGCGTGCCGATGTTGTCCGCTTCGAAAGGAGGGCGGCCGGCGAGCATCTGATAGGCCACCGCCCCCAGCGAGTAGACGTCCGAGAGAGGTGTGGCCGGCTCACCGACCAGAGTCTCCGGCGCCATGTAGGCGATCGTTCCCGCAACCTCACC
>JAHWLC010000142.1 GCA_019347585.1 Actinomycetota bacterium
ACCAAGGCCATCGCGGTCGCGATAGCCAAGAAACGTCGCGATGCGACCGAAACCGCCGCCTCTGATCTCGTCGAGAGCGTCGTCCCAAGCGTTCGCTGGACCGCGCCCCACGGTGTCTTTCTCATTCTCTCCGTCCCTTCATGTCGCCAACTCATGTCAGGGACAAAAGGACGGGGCCTCCCCCACCTCCACTCACACCAGGTCCACGGGAGTGTTTCTGGTGCGTCTAGGCCATTGCTCAAGGCCTCGCTGCGGAGCCTCCCTTTTGCCCCTTGTGCTAACCGACCACTGTCAGTGGTATTGGCGGCACATACCCAGGGTCACGCAGCGGTAAACCTGGTTTCCGAAAGAGCCGACGGACAGTGGGGTCAGGCGGAGCGCTCGGTGGGCTCGGGAATCTCGGGCGCCGGGAGCAGCGTCGGGTTGACCTTCTTCTCCACCACGTCCCGATCGATGAGGACCCGTTCGACATCGGTGCGTGACGGCAGGTCGTACATCGTGTTGAGCAGCACCTCTTCCATGATGGCCCGCAGGCCGCGGGCGCCGGTGGAGCGCTTCAGCGCCTGATCGGCGATGGCGTCCAGAGAGTCCGGGGTGAACACCAACTCGACGTTGTCCATCTCGAACATCCGGGCGTACTGCTTGCTGAGCGCGTTCTTGGGCTCGGTGAGGATCGCCACCAGAGACTCCCGATCGAGGTCCTCGACGGTGGCCATCACCGGAAGCCTTCCGATGAACTCGGGGATCAGGCCGTACTTCATCAGGTCCTCGGGGAGAACCTGGGAGAGCAACTCGTGGGGGCGGCGCTCGTCCTTGGAGCGCACCTCGGCGCCGAAGCCGACTCCCCGGTTCCCCACCCGGTTGCCGATGAGGTCTTCGAGGCCGCCGAAGGCGCCGCCACAGATGAAGAGGATGTTCGTCGTGTCGAGCTGGATGAACTCCTGATGCGGATGCTTGCGCCCGCCCTGGGGCGGGACCGAGGCGACGGTGCCCTCGAGGATCTTGAGGAGGGCCTGCTGCACCCCCTCCCCCGAGACGTCGCGGGTGATGGAGGGGTTCTCCGCCTTTCGTGAGACCTTGTCGATCTCGTCGATATAGATGATCCCCTGCTGCGCCCGGTTCACGTCGTAGTCGGCGGCCTGGAGCAGCTTGAGGAGGATGTTCTCCACGTCCTCACCGACATACCCGGCTTCGGTGAGGCTGGTGGCGTCGGCGATGGCGAAGGGGACGTTCAGCTGGCGGGCCAGCGTCTGGGCGAGGAGTGTCTTACCCACCCCGGTGGGGCCGATGATGAGGATGTTCGACTTCTGCAGCTCGACGTCTCGCTGCACCTCGCCGGAGCGGATCCGCTTGTAGTGGTTGTACACCGCCACGGAGAGCTTCTTCTTCGCCTCGTCCTGGCCCACCACGTAGTCGTCGAGGTACGACTTGATCTCCGACGGCTTGGGGAGCTCGATGAAGGTGAACTCCTCGGTGGTGGAGAACTCCTCTTCGATGATCTCGTTGCACAGCTCGATGCACTCGTCGCAGATGTAGACGCCCGGGCCGGCGATGAGTTTCTTGACTTGCTTCTGGGACTTGCCGCAGAAGCTGCACTTGAGCAGCTCACCGCCGTCGAGTCGTGCCATGTCTGAGGGTCTCCTCCTCTATTCGGAGGATGAGGCTACCGCGGCGAGCTCCCGCCGGGTGAGAACTCCGTCGATTACTCCGTAGTTCTTCGCCTCCTCGGCGAGCATCCAGTAGTCGCGCTCGGTGTCCTGGGAGATCTTGTTTATGTCCTGACCCGTGTGCTGGGCGAGGATCTCGTTGAGCTGCTCCCGCATCTGCACGATGAGCCGGGCCTGGATCTCGATATCGCTGGCCTGGCCCTGGGCGCCGCCGTGGGGCTGGTGCAGCATGACCCGGGCGTGGGGCAGTCCGTACCTCTTGCCCTCGGCGCCACCGGCGAGGATCACTGCCGCCGCTGAGGCCGCCATCCCCATGCACACCGTGTTCACGTCGGGCTTGATGTACTGCATGGTGTCGTAGACGGCGAACAGCGAGGTGATCGATCCGCCCGGCGAGTTGATGTACAAGAAGATGTCCTTGTCCGGATCCTCCGACTCGAGATGGAGCAGCTGGGCCATGATCAGGTTGGCGATGGTGTCGTCGATCGGCGTGCCCAGGAAGATGATGCGGTCCTTGAGGAGCCGGCTGTAGATGTCGAAGTAGCGCTCACCCCGACTGGTCTGCTCGAAGACGGTGGGGATCACATAGTTCTCGGCTCTCATTCCTCTTCCTCCACGATCTCGGCGGTGACGACTTCGCCTTCCACGGCCCCGTCGACGATTTCCGCCTCGACCTCGCTGACTTCTGTGCTCAAATCCACCCGATTCCCGTCCTCGTCAACCGCTATCGCGTTGTCGAGGATGGCAGCCAGGGCTCGTTCTCTCACGATATCACCGGCCAGCGCCAACTCCTGGCCGCTCTCTCTGAACGCCTCGAGGAAGGCGGTGGGGTCCTCGGACATGGCGGCGAGATTGCGCAGGGCCCGGGTCAGATCCTCGGCGGTGACCTCGATCTCCTCTTCTGCAGCGACCGCCTCGAGCAGCAGACGGTTGCGCAGGGTCAGCTCCGCCTGCTGCTGGAGGTCGGCCATGAACGACTCCTGGGTGACCCCAGACGCTTGGAAGTAGTCCTCGAGGGTGAGCTCGTTCTCCTCGAGCCGATGCACGAAGCGATGGAACTGGTTCTCCATCTCGGCACGGACCAGACGGTCGGGAAGTTCGACGTCGACCTGGTCGCGCAAGGTGCCGACTGCCTTGTCCTGGAACTCCCTGGCGACGGCGCGGCGCTTCGCGGTGGCGAGCCCGTCGCGGAGGGCGGCGGTGAGCTCGTCGACGGTTTCGAACTCGGTGTTCTCGTCGACCCAGTCGTCGTCGAGCTCGGGGAGGACCCGCTCCTTGACCTCGTGAACGGTGACGGAGAAGGTGACCGTCTCGCCCTCGGCGTCGCCGAAGCCCTCGGGCAGAGGGCCCTCGAAGCTGAGCTCGTCACCGGCCGACGCACCGATGAGGTGCTCGTCGATACCCCCGATGAAGCTGCCCGACCCCACCTCGTAGAGGAGGTCGGAGGCCTTGGCGTCCTCGACCGGCTCCCCTTCTCCGGTCGCTCCGATGTCGATCGAGACGAAGTCACCCTCGGCTGCGGGCCGCTCCACCTCTTCGACCGTGGCGAACTGCTCCAGCATCCTCGTGATTTGTCGCTCGACATCGTCCTCGGTGACCTCGGGGTTGGTCACCTCGATGCGGCGGTCCTTGTAGTTGGGGAGATCGATGGTGGGCCACAGGGTCACCTTGACCTCTACCTCGACCCCACCTTCAACCTCATCTAGACCTTCAAGCTCCGGGTTGAGGGCGGGTCGAATCTCTTCCTCGGTCAGGACCTCGTTGAGTGCGGGGTTGAGGAGATCGTCGATCGCCTCCCGTCTCACCCGGTCGGCGCCGACGGTCTTCTCGACGATCGGCAACGGGGCCTTTCCCGGGCGAAATCCCTTGATCTTCACCTCGTGGGAGAGCCGGCGGGCGGCGCCCTTCTTGGCCTCGGCGATCTGGTCTTCGCTGAGCTGGAAGCGGACGATGCGCTCGAAGGGGCCGGTCTCGGTGACGGTGGTGGTCATTTGCATCCTTGTCGTGAAAGAATCGGGGCGCCGAGGTGGCGCCCCGCTGCTTGGGGTGACCGACGGGATTCGAACCCGCGACATCCTGGACCACAACCAGGTGCTCTACCAGACTGAGCTACGGCCACCATGTGGAATGGATCACCGGCGCCCTCGGGAGGACTCGAACCCCCAACCTGCGGATTAGAAGTCCGCTGCTCTATCCAATTGAGCTACGAGGGCAGGAACTCCGCCCCCGGGCTGGCGACCCATTCGAGCGGGTGAAGGGAATCGAACCCTCACCGCCAGCTTGGAAGGCTGGAGCTCTACCATTGAGCTACACCCGCGAACGACCCCGCCATTTTAGGGGCCCGGTCGGGCTGGTCGGACTTGAACCGACGACCTCGACGTCCCAAACGTCGCGCGCTACCAAGCTGCGCCACAGCCC
>JAHWLC010000143.1 GCA_019347585.1 Actinomycetota bacterium
AAGGAGGGGAGGCGGAGCATCTCCTCGCCGAGGCTCCCCAGGCGGTGATCGCCGACGTGGCCGGTGCCGAGGACCCGGCCGTGCTCTACGACGCCCTCTACCGGGCCGAGCTTCCCCGCGCTCTCCTCGAGCTGGCCGCGGGCAGGAAGACGGCCAAAGGCCGCTCCGTGGCGGTGG
Organism: Actinomycetota bacterium; assembly: GCA_019347585.1. GTDB lineage: Bacteria > Actinomycetota > Acidimicrobiia > Spongiisociales > ZC4RG35 > JAHWLC01. The sequence goes on from JAHWLC010000143.1 coordinate 178, forward strand.
CTCCGAGTCGCATGCCCGGCTCGAATGGTGCGCTCGGGGGGCCAGCAGACGAGCCGATCAGGACCGGGGGGCTGGACCAGACCAACACATCTGTCTTCTTCGGCGACCGCCTGATGATGAAGCTGTTTCGCAAGATCGAGCCGGGAGACAACCCCGAGGTCGAGGTGGGCCGGTTCCTCACGGAGAAAGCGGGCTTTGCCCATGCCCCCCGGGTCCGGGGCCTCGCCATGGCCCGGTGGAACGGCGAGGACGCCGCGTTCGCCCTCTTCCAGGACGCGGTGGAGCATCAGGGCAACGCCTTCGACCTCACCCATTCCAATGCGGTGCTCACCCTGGAGGGCATCCTGGCCAGACTCGACGAGCTGGGCCCGGCCCCGAGGCCAACCCACCCTCTCGACGCCGACGCAGAGTTGGGGCAGGGCCGGGAGATCATGGGCTCGACGCTGCTGGAGGCAGAGCTGTTGGGCACCCGCACCGGTGAGCTCCATCTCGCTCTGGCTTCCGACGACTCACACCCCGACTTCGCCCCGGAGCCGCTCTCCATGCTGCAGCAGAAATCGCTCAATCAGGCGATCCGCTCCTCGGTCCGGACCAGCATGGCGCTGCTCCGCCGTCGTCGCGGCCGTCTCGGAGAGGACGATCAGGAACTGGCCGATCGTGTCCTCGGTGCCGAAGCGGAGATCCTGTCCCGTCTCAAGCAGCTCACCGGTGAGAAGATCGAGGTGGACCGGATCCGGATCCACGGCGACTACCACCTGGGCCAGGTGCTCAACACCGGCCGCGACTTCGTCATCATCGACTTCGAGGGGGAGCCGCTGCGCCCGCTGACCCAGCGGCGTCTGAAGCGGATCGGGCTGCGTGACGCGGCCGGGATGCTTCGCTCCTATCACTACGCGATGAGCTTGGCGTCGCGGCGGGTCACCGAGGAGTCGGGACTCGGGGCGGAGGAGAGCCAGGCCCTGGCCGCCTGGGCACACGCCCTCTATCGATGGGCGGGATCGGCCTTCCTCACCGGCTATCTCGATGCGGTCGAGGGGTCGTCGATCATCCCCGCCGACGACTCCCACACCCGAGGTCTGCTCGACGCCCTGCTGGTGGAGAAAGCGGCATACGAACTGGACTACGAGCTCAACAATCGCCCGGACTGGGTGGGGATCCCGTTGCGGGGGATCCTGGAGACCAGCGGCTAGCTGGTCCGCTCCAGGGCCGGGCCGTAGAAACGGTCCCGATACTCGCGCAGCATGCGGTTGGCGGTGACCCTGGGCCCCAGGGTCTGCCAGGCGTGCCGGATCCGCCCGTTGAAGACCGGCCGGGCGGTGTGGTACTCGTCGCGAATGGCCTCGATGAGGTCGAGCACGGCGGCGGCCTCCTCGTCGTCTCGGGCCTCGGGGTCTTCGTGGCCGCTCATCGGGATGGCCCAGCCGTTCTTCCCGTCGAACATCTCCGCCCACCAGCCATCGAGGATCGAACAGTTGAGACCCCCGTTGAGAGCAGACTTCTCCCCACTGGTACCGGATGCCTCACGGGGACGGATCGGATTGTTGAGCCAGATGTCACAACCCTGGACCAACCCGGCGGCGATGTCCATGTCGTAGTCCGGGATGAAGGTCACCCGGCCGCGGGAGTCGGCGGACTCGGCGAACCCGACCAGCTCGGCCACCAGGTCCTTGCCCATTTGATCGGCGGGATGGGCCTTGCCGGCGAAGAGGAAGTGGATGGGCCGGTCATCCGACTCGAGCAGCTCCACCAGCCGCTCCCGATGCCGGAGGAACAGTGTCGCCCGTTTGTAGGGAGCGAACCGCCTGGCGAAGCCGATGAGGAGGGCCCCGGAATCGATATCGGCCCCGGTGCGCCTGCGGAGCATGTCCGATAGCAGCGCCGACGACTGTTGTCTCGCCGCGTCGAGGGCCGCCTTGTCGATGTCGACGATCCGGTCCCACGCCTCCCCATCGCCGGTGGCCCACCCTTCGCCGAGCAGGTCGTCGAAGACCGTCTGCAGATGGGGGGCGGTCCAGGTCCGGGCGTGGACTCCATTGGTCACCGATTGGATGCGGTCTCCGATGCCGACACCGGCGAACAGCCCGCGGCTCACCTCACCGTGCAGCTCGGAGACGCCGTTGGCCTCCGCTGCGACGCGAAGGCAGAGAGCCGCCATGTTGAACTTGTCGGGGTCTTCGGGATCGGAGCCGATCTGCCACAGGTCGTCGACTGGCGCCTCCCAGCGATCCGCCCATATCTCCAGATAGGGCTGGATGGTGTCCCGGTCGAAGCGGTCGATGCCGGCGGGGACCGGGGTATGGGTGGTGAACAAGAGCCCGGGGCGGACTCGCTCCAGGGCAGCGCCGACGTCCCCGTTCTCGATCACCCGATCGATCAGCTCGAGGGTGATGAACCCGGCGTGTCCCTCGTTGAGGTGAAAGACGGACACGGGCCAGCCCAGGGCGGCCAGCGCTCTGGCGCCGCCTACCCCCAGGATCATCTCCTGCTCAGCCCGATGGTGGCCCCAGCCCTGATAGAGGGCGTCGGTTATCCCCCGGTCGCGTTTTGCGTTACCCGCGACATTGGTATCGAGCAGGAGGAGCGGGACCCGGCCCACGTCGATCCTCCAGACCCGGGCGGTCACCTCGCGGCCCGGCATCGGGACCTGCACCGTGACCCCGGTGTCGGACGCTCCGATCCCCCTCGGGTCGACGGAGTGGTGGGTCTCCTCCTGCTGTCCCTCTTCGATGAGCTGGCGGAACACCCCGTCCCGATAGAGCAGGCCGACCCCGGCGATGGGGAGGCCCAGGTCACTGGCAGCCTTCATGTGGTCTCCGGCGAGGATCCCGAGACCCCCGGCGTACTGGGGGATGAGGGCGGTGAGCCCGAACTCCGGCGAGAGGTAGGCGATGCGCGGCTCATTCCACTGGGCGACGAGCTCGTCGAGCGCGCCCAGCTCATGGCGGACCCAGCCCACCAACTCGTCGTTGCCGAGGAGCTGTTCCAGCTCGTCCTCCCCGAGCCGGGAGACCACCTCGGCGGGATGGGTGCGGGGGTTTGCGCCGGGCAGTGACATCAGCAGCTCCCGGGCAGAGTGGGCCCAGGTCCATCTGTGGTTGGCGGCAAGGCGGTGCAGTGCGTCTCTCAGTGATGCGGAATCCAATTGAACCTCGTGTGGTCGTGACAAAGCCACCGAATCTCTCGGTGGCCCGTGAGCCGATTCTAGGGCGCTGAGTGCTTGCACGCGCAACCGATGGCACTCGGCGCAACCGGTTGCGATCACAACCGAAGAAGAAGCCTCATCCCACCAGGAGGGGGATCTCCACCTCGGCCCGGCTCAACCCCCCGTGGTAGCACCTGAGCCGTTTGTCGAAGCCCCTGGGGAGGATCACCACGTCGTCGGGGGGCAACAGGACGCGTTCCCCGAGACGGGACAGCGCGGCGGGGCTCGGGTCGGGACCGATCAGGGCGGCGGGGTCGACCAGCTGGCCACCGGTCTCCTCGGCGAGATCGTGCATGAGGGCCGGATTGCCCCAGAGGTGGACCCCCCGGGGGTCTCCGGCGAAGCGCAGGGCCTCGAAGCGTGGCTCTCTCACCAGGTGCTTCTCTTCCTCGCCGAACCCGAGGAGCCCGTGGTCGGCCGTGCCCAGCAGGGCCGTCCCGGCGGGAAGGCCGGCGGCGATCCCCTCCCAGATCCTCACGGCCGCCTTGATCGCATCGGAGAACTCGTCGCTTCCCAGACCGAAGACATGCCCGGAGACGTCGACATGGGGGACGTAGGTGAAGATGAATCGACCCGGCTCGGCGGCGAGCGTGACGGTGGCGTCGATCAGGTCGGCCGCGTCCCAGGCGGGCTCGAAGCGCGCCCCCCGGTAG
>JAHWLC010000144.1 GCA_019347585.1 Actinomycetota bacterium
GCGTCACGACGTTCCCCTTCGACTTCGACATTTTCTTACGGTCGGGATCGAGGACCCATCCCGAAATCGCCGCGTTCTTCCACGGCAGGCTGCCGTGTTCCAGCTCGGCACGCAGGATCGTCGAGAACAGCCAGGTGCGGATGATGTCGTGCGCCTGCGGCCGCACGTCCATGGGGAACACCCGTTCGAACAGATCGGCGTCCTCTTCCCACCGGGCGGCGATCTGCGGGGAGAGCGACGAGGTGGCCCAGGTGTCCATGACGTCGGGGTCGCCGGCAAAACCCCCGGGCCGCCCGCGCTGGCTCTCCTCGTAACCGGTAGGGGTGTCCGAGGTGGGGTCGAGGGGAAGCCGGTCCTCGCCGGGGATGATGGGATTGTCATAGTCGGGGTCGCCTTCGTCGTCCAGCGGATACCAGATGGGAAGGGCGACGCCGAAGAAGCGCTGCCGGGAGATGAGCCAGTCTCCGTTGAGCCCCTCCACCCAGTGCCGGTACCGGCTCTCCATGAAGTCGGGGACCCAGTGCAGCTTCTCGCCCTGCTCGAGCATCTTCTTGCGCAGGTCGTCGTCGCGGCCACCGTTTCGGATGTACCACTGGCGGCTGGTGACGATCTCCAGCGGGCGGTCCCCCTTCTCGTAGAACTTGACGGCATGGGTGACCGGGCGCGGCTCCCCCTCTAGATCGCCGCTCTGCCGGAGCATCTCCACCATCTCCCGCCTCGCCTGATTGGGAAAGAGCCCGGCGAGCCCCGAGTAAGCATCGGCGCCTTCACCGGAGAGCCATCCGGGCGTCTCCTCCTGGAAGCGGCCGTCGTGCTGGATCACCGCTCGGGTGGGTAGGTCGAGCTCTCGCCACCAGGTGACGTCGGTGGTGTCCCCGAAGGTGCAGATCATGGCGACACCGGTGCCCTTCTCCGGATCGGCGAGCTCGTGAGCCACCACCGGGATCTCGACACCGAAGACCGGGGTGGTGACCGTCGACCCGAACAGGTCCTGATGCCTGGAGTCGTCGGGATGGGCAACCAGGGCGACACAGGAGCAGATCAGCTCGGGACGCGTGGTCTCAATGTGGACCGCCGGACCGTCCGGGCGGTGAAAGCCGATCTTGTGATAAGCCCCGGGCCGCTCCCGGTCCTCCAGCTCGGCTTGAGCCACCGGAGTGCGGAAGTCGATGTCCCAGAGCACCGGAGCCTCCTGGGAGTAGGCCTCGCCGCGGGCCAGGTTGCGGAGAAACGCCTTCTGCGAGGTGCGGCGGCTGTGATCGTCGATGGTGGCGTAGGTCTGGGTCCAGTCCACGGAGAGGCCGAGGACGCGCCAGATGTGCTCGAAGACCTGCTCGTCCTCCTCGGTGAGGACGTGGCAGAGCTCGATGAAGTTGCGGCGGCTGATGTGGAGCGGGGGGTCGTGAGGCTCGGATGGGGCCTCGAAGGCGGGGGCGTAGGGCAACGACGGATCACAGAGGACGCCGTAGAAGTTCTGCACCCGGCGCTCGGTGGGCAGCCCGTTGTCGTCCCACCCCATCGGGTAGAAGACCTCTTTGCCCGACATGCGCCGGTAGCGGGCGTGGGAATCGGTCTGGACGTACCCGAAGACCGATCCCATGTGCAGGGAGCCCGACACGGTGGGTGGCGGCGTGTCGATGGCGAAGATCTCCTCGCGGGCCTTGGAACGGTCGAACCGGTAGGTGCCGTCGGCCTCCCACCGCCGGTCCCACTTCTCTTCGAGACCTTCGAGGCTTGGCTTGTCCGGGATGTCCCTCATCTCCGGAAAAGGGTAATGGCGCCTGGTCTGGTGGCCACTGCTCATAATCTCGGGACATGGATCGGAATCCGATCGTCCGCCCATCGGCCCGCGTGATCCTGATCGGTCCAGGCCGGCGGGTCTTGATGTTCCGCGGCGGCGACCCATGGCGACCCGATGACGGCACCTGGTGGGTCGCACCCGGCGGGGGCATCGAGCCCGGTGAGGCTACGGAAGCGGCGGCAAGGCGCGAGCTGATCGAAGAGACCGGTCAGGTCGAAGTCGAATGGGGCGGGATGGTGGCCACGCGCAATGTGCGGTTTCAGTTCATGGGGAACCACTATCACGCCGATGAGTCGGTCTTCGTGGCGTACACCGACGACCGGCGAGTGAGGCCTTCGATCACAGACCTCGAATTGGAGAACATCGAGGAGCATCGCTGGCTCAGCGCCGACGAACTGGAGGAGATGGCGGAGCCCGTTTATCGCGCCCACTGGCCGAAGTCCTTCCCGATCTCGCCGAACGACGTCTCCCCACGAGGCCGTGGCGGTGGTCGTCGTGAGCCATTGGCGGCTACGCCACCATCGGCTCTAGCCTCGAAGTGGAGACGAGGACACCATGGGAAAGATGACCAACCGAGTCGAGAGCGCCCGGGACCGGCGGCGCGTCCTCAAGGAGGCGATGAGAGAGTTGGACGCCGCCGCGTCGACTCCAACCGGGGTCGGCGGGTGGCTAGAGCAGGTCTCCAAGACTCTCGATGACCTTTCCGAGGCCCTGGACCGACACGTCGACATGGTGGAGGGCGAAGACGGCTTGCTCGCCGAGATCGCCGACATTTCGCCTCACCTCCAGTCGGTAATCGATCAGATGCGGGCTGACCACAAGGATCTGCAAGGCCGGGTCGATTCGATGAAACTCGCCATCAAGCAGGCCAGGAGCGGCCCCGACGGGCCTGCCGAGATCCGTCGCGAGATCAGAGAGCTGCTCTCCAGTTTGGCCCAGCATCGCGAGCGGGGCGCCGACCTGGTCTACGACGCCTACAACGTCGACATCAGCGCCGCCGACTAGAAAGGGCTAATGGCCATTGGTGTGCTCACCGCCGGGGGCGACTGCCCCGGATTGAATGCCGCCATCCGCGGCGTGGTGGCGCGGGCAACCGATGCCGGTGCCGACGTCGTCGGGATCGAATCCGGCTGGGACGGGTTGATGGGCGGGGAGATCAGAGCGCTCACCAGGGACGACGTCCGCGGAATCCTGGCCATGGGTGGGACGATCCTGGGAACCTCACGCACCGACCCCTACCTGCAGGGTGAGGGATATGCCTCGGTCGCACCCGCCATCCAGGAGTGGAATATCGAGACTCTGGTGGTCATCGGAGGCGACGGATCGCTCCGCACCGCCAGCCGGCTCGAGCGCGACGGCGGCGTGAAGATCGTCGGAATCCCCAAGACCATCGACAACGACATCGGCGACACCGACTACACCCTGGGATTTCACACCGCGGTGCAGATCGTCGTCGACGCCATAGACCGCCTCACCACTACCGCCGAGGCGCACAACCGGGTCATGGTGGTCGAGGTGATGGGCCGGACCACGGGATGGATCGCAGCCGCGGCCGGGATCGCCGGCGGAGCGGAGGCGATCCTGGTCCCCGAACGTGACGTCGACTACGCCGAGCTGGCGAGCCGCATCGAGAAGCGCCATCGTACCGGCCACGACTACTCGGTGGTGGTTGTCGCCGAGGGCGTCGCCGGACCGGAAGGCGACACGACGACCCGCGGCTCCGACGCCTTCGGCTACGAGATGCTGGGCGGAGTCGGCGACAAGGTGGCGGCGGACCTCGCCGAGCGGACCGGGTTCGAGACGAGGGTGACCACCCTCGGCTACCTGCAGCGAGGGGGCACTCCCACCGCCTTCGACCGTCTCCTGGGCACGCGGCTCGGTGTCAAGGCGGCGGAGCTCGCCTTGGAGGGTCGGACCGGGGTGATGATGGCGGCCAAGGGCGGCGAGATCAGGGCTGTCGACCTCGCCCGGGCCTGTGAGGAGATACGCGATCTCGACACCGAGCTGATCGAGGTCGCCGGCTGGTTCGTGGCCTGATCCCGATTACCTTCATCGTCTAGATGACGTTCGAGTTCATCCTCGGGCTGGTGGCCGCTTGGGTCCTGTCGGGCTTGGTGACCGGCTTTGTGATGCGACGCCTCGGCCACGACTTTTTCGTCTGGTTCGCCCTCGGGTCCGTCGTCGGGCCCCTCGTCTTCCCCTTGGCGATCCGGAGGGC
>JAHWLC010000145.1 GCA_019347585.1 Actinomycetota bacterium
CGACCCCGGGTCAAAGCGAGGGAGAAGGCCAAGGGCAGGGGCAGGGACAGGGGCAAGGACAGGGACAGGGGCAAGGACAGGGTCAGGGTCAGGGCTCAGGAGGTCAAGCCGGTCAAAGTGGCGCCTCCGGTCAGATCTCAGGCGTCCAGCCAGGCGACGGGAACGCCGCAGGGCAGGGTGGACAGGGCTCGGTGGGACCGAGAACAGGAGAGGGCTACGGCATCGAGGTCGACACCGCCAGTGTCTACGACCCAGTGGACCGGGGAGAGGTCTCAGATCTCATCCAGGTGGGAATCGGCGGCGGCACCGGCGAGGGCTCCATCATCGGGCGCGGCGAGGCCCCCACGCAGAGGGGCCAATCGGTGGTGCCTTACGCCCAGGTCCTCCCCGAGTACCTGAATGACGCCGCCGACGCCCTCTCGGCGCTGCAATTGCCCCCGTCGATGAGGGGGATCGTCCAGACCTATTTCGACCACCTGGCTGCGGAAGCCAGATAGAGGGGGAGCAATGACCGACCTGAGCCAGCAGAGCCTCGACGAATACGCCGAGGCCGCTCACGCGGTCGAGGAGGCGGTCGGGCGGCGCATCGCCGGCCAGCCGGAGCTGATCCGGCAGACGCTGGTGGGTCTTCTCGCCGAAGGGCACATCCTGTTGGAGGGGGTCCCCGGGCTGGGGAAGACCGAGCTGGTCAAGGCCTTTGCCGCCGCGGTCGGCCTCCGGTTCGGAAGGGTGCAGTTCACCCCCGACCTGATGCCCGCAGACGTGGTGGGGACACAGGTCCTCGAAGAGGACGACGCGGGCCATCGCCTCTTCCAGTATCGCCCGGGACCCATCTTCACCAATCTCCTCCTCGCCGACGAGATCAACCGGGCCACCCCGAAGACCCAGGCCGCTCTGCTCGAGGCGATGCAGGAACGGCATGTCACCGTGGCCGGCGAGACCCGGCCGCTTCCCCGCCCTTTCCTGGTCTTGGCCACCCAGAACCCGATCGAGCTGGAAGGGACCTACCCGCTCCCCGAAGCCCAGCTCGACCGGTTCCTCCTCAAGGTCGGGGTCAACCCACCCTCGGCCACCGTCCTCGAGGAGATCCTCCGCCGCACCACGGGAGGGACGATCCCGGAGGTGCCCAGGGTGGCCGACCTGGAGACCGTCGCGGGCATGATCTCGGCCACGCCCCAGGTGCCCATTGCCTCCCACCTCATCAGGTATGTCTCGCTCCTCGTGGAGGCCACCCATCCCGAAGGCGCCAGCCCGCCGCCGGCGGTGAAGCGCTATGTGCGCTGGGGGGCATCTCCCCGAGGGGGCCAGGCCATGGTCATGGCGGCCAAGGCCGCGGCTCTCATCGACGGGCGGCCGCACGTCACCGCCGAGGACATCAGGTGGGCCGCGGTCCCGGCGCTCCGGCACCGCCTCGTCCTCGGGTACGAGGCCACCGCCGAGGGGGTCAGGCCCGAAGTGATCATCGACGAGGTGATCCGCTCCACCGACGAACCCAAGTCCTCGATCAGGGGCGCCCCGTGACCCTGCTCAGCCCGGCCCTCATGGCCCGGCTGGAATCACTTCAGCTATCCAGCAGGCACCGGCTCGCCGGCCGCTTCGGCGGCGAGCACGTCTCCACCAGATACGGCAACACGGTGGACTTCTCGGACTTCAGGGAGTACCACCCGGGAGACGACTTTCGCCGCATCGACTACCACGTCCTGGCCCGTCTCGACCAGGTGCTGATCAAGCTGTACGAGGCCGACGACGAGGTCACCGTGCGCATGCTCGTCGATACCTCGGCCTCGATGCAGGTGGGAGGCAAGCTGGAGCAGTCCAAGCGACTCCTCGCCGCCATCGGGTTCGTGGCCCTCACCGCTCACGACGCGGTCTCCGTCCGCACCTTGCCGGAGAGGGCGCGGGCGCCCCGGTTCGCCGGGCGGGCGGCGGTCCCCGCCATGCTCTCCTACCTCGAGGCTCTCGACGCCGCCGGGGAGACCCCTTTCGCCCGGGCTGCGGGCCATCTCCTCAGCCAGTCGGGCCTGCCCGGTATCACCGTGGTGGCCAGCGACCTGCTCACCCCGGAGTGGCGGTCGCTGGTGGGCTTGCGCGCCTCGGGCTCCGATCTGGTGGTGCTGCACGTCCTGTGCGAGGAGGACGCCACGCCGGAGTACAGCGGCGACCTCGAATTGGTCGACTCCGAGGTCGGCGACCGCCTGACGGTCTCGGTCACCGACGAGGTGGCCAGGTCGTACCGGGAGAGGGTGGAGCGGTGGCGTCGGGAGGTGGCAGCCGTGACCCGGTCCGCCGGCGCCACCTACCTGCCCGTCGACTCCCGGGAGGACATCGAGGACCTCCTCTTCAAGACCTGGCGGCGAGCCGGAGTGCTCCGGTGACCCTCCTTCTCCCCGCCGGGCTGTTCGCCCTGGCCCTGGCGGCCCCGATTGTCGTCCTCCACATGCTCACTCCGCGCCGGCCCCCGACCCGGGTCTCTTCACTCCTCCACTGGGACGGCCTGCGCCACAGCATCACCGCGGCCGAGCCCTGGCAGAGGCTTCGTTGGAGTGTGCTGCTCATCCTCCAGTTGGCCGCGGTGGCGCTCTTCGCCCTCGCCCTGGCCCGCCCCGCCTCCGTCGAGCCCGCGGCGCTCGCCGACCACACCGTCTTCATCATCGATGCCTCCGGCTCCATGGCCGCCATCGACGGCGATCCCGACCGTCTCGCCACCGCGGTGGAGCGGGCGAAGGCCTTGCGGGCGGAGCTGCCCGAGGCAGGGACGGCGAGCCTGATCGCGGCGACCGCCCATCCCACGGTGCTCCTCGAGGACAGCGAATCGGCGGCCGAGTTCGAACGGGCTGTCGACACCATCCGGACCACCGCCTCCGCCGTCGACTACGAAGCCGCTTTCGCACTAGCCGAGTCTCTGGTCACGCCCGACCGGGCCACCGGCTTCGTCCTGATCGGTGACGGCGACGTCGACGATGTCTCCCAGCGGCTGGCGCCGCTGGGCACCCGCTTCGAGCCGATCGGGGAGGCCGACACCAACCGGGCGATCCGGGAGTTGTCGGTCAACGCCGGACCGGGCGGGCTTCAGGCCAGGGTGAGCATCGAGTCGACGGGCGGTCCCGACGCCACGCAGAACCTCCGTCTCGACGTCGACGGGATAACCGTGGTGACCGAGGAGATGGTCATCCCCCGCGGCCAGGTGGTCGAGGAGACTTTCGAGCTTCCCGCCGGGACCCGGGTCGCCGCCTTCCTCGACGGCCAGGACCTCCTCGCCTACGACAACCAGCGATACGCGGCTGCTCCGGTCCTAGGGACCCTGAAGGCGAGAGTCCACGGTGAGAACACGTTCTTCGTCGACCAGCTCCTCTCGGCCATCCCCGAGGTCGACACCGACGTCGCCCTGGGAGAGGAGGTCGACTTCGAGATCTACGTCGGCGTGCCGGTGCCGGCCGACCCCCCGGCGCCGTTCATCGCGATCGATGCCCCTGGCGGCATTCCGGGCCGGCTGACCCCGGTCGGCCGGGTCAGCGATCCCATCCCCACCCTGGTCACGGATCATCCCATCCTCGAGGACATAGACGTCTCCCGAATCGCCATCGCCGAAGCCCAACGACTCTCCGTCACCGAGGGGGAGGTGATATTGGGGGCGCCCGGGGCGCCACTCATCGTCTCCGGTGAGGTCGGGGGGATCCCCTACTACTACCTGGCATTCACGCTGGAGCAGTCCAACCTCCCCATCGACATCGCCTATCCCATCATCGGGGCGCGAATGGTCGGAGGCCTGGCCACCGCACAGGGCGCCGCCGCCGCGATCACCGTGGGAGAGCGGGTCCCGGTGGGAAGCACCGGAGCCACGGTGGTGGATCCGCGGGGGAACAGGGTCAAGGTGTCGGTCGGCGACTCCGAGCCGATCGCCGACCAGGCGGGGTTCTGGATCCTGGAGCGGGAGGGCGAGGAGCCGGTGGAGGTCGCGGTCAACCCGGAAATAGCCGAGTCCGACCTGGCCCCCGTGACCGAG
>JAHWLC010000146.1 GCA_019347585.1 Actinomycetota bacterium
CGTGACGCTGATCTTCGTGGTCTACTTCATCCTCGGGGCGCTGATGGACGAGATCGCCATCCTGGTGATCATGACGCCGATCATGTACCCCGTGATCATCGGGCTCGGCTACAGCGGCGTCTGGTTCGGCGTGCTCACCATCATGATGCTGCTCACGGGACTCCTGATGCCTCCAGTGGGCCTGCTCTGCTTCGTGGTCTCCGGGGTCACGAAAATTCCCCTCGGCGACGTCTACCGAGGGATCTTTCCCTTCGTCGGCGCGCTCGCGGTGGCGATCATGCTCGTGATCTTCTCTCCCCCCCTGGTGACCTGGCTGCCCGACCTCATGACGCGGTGACCGGGCCCGCCCGGCCGGTTGCCCCGCGGGGCGACACCGGGTAGCTTCCGCCTCACTCATCGAGAGCGGCCGAGGGACAGGCCCGAAGACGCCGCGGCAACCGCTGGACCCGGCACGGTGCCAATGCCTGATCGATGATCCCCATCGATCAGGGCAGCGACATGTCACAGAACCCGGCCGAGGCCAAGCAGAGTGGTGTGGCCCGCTTCTTCGACTCGCGGGCGGCGTACATGCTCTTCAGCACGGCAACCAACGAGAAGCCCGTGGTGGCGGCTCGGATAGGTGCCGAGCTGGAGCGGGTCGGCCCGGGCCCTCATGCGCTGCGCATCCTCGATGCCGGCATGGGTGATGCGACCGTGCTCACCCAGCTGATGAGGCGGGCACATCAGGGATTCACCCATGTGCCGTGGCTCATCGTGGGCAAGGAGATCAGCATCGAGGACGTACGGCTGTCGCTCGACAAGCTGGCAGACCGCTTCTACGAGCATCCGGAGATGGTTTTCGTCGTCACCAACATGTACCACCGGGAAGCACCCCATCTCAGCCCGTCCCGTGAGGAGGCGTTGGCCGACCTGAGCTGGCGAACCATTTCACTGCAGGGCTCCACCGCGTATGAGTTCTCCCGGCAGATCAGAAGCCTCTATCCCACGCTGGTCGACGACTGGGCGGTGCGGACCAGCCCCAGGACGGGCAATCCTCTCTATGTCAGGCCATCGGTGCTCGTCCTCTACCGCCAGGACCGCGAGTTCATCCTGGACAGCGTGATCCCGAAGCCGGGAGCTGCTGAGCGCCATTACGACTTGATCATTGCCTCCCAGCCCTATCGGGCCCGGACCAGCGTCGAGCACAAGATGAGGACGGTCATCGTGCCTCTCGCCCGTGCCTTGGCGCCGGGGGGCCGGCTGGTGGTGGTTCATGCCCATGGGGACGATCCGGGTCTGGAGATCGTGCGCGGCGTCTGGCCGGACGAGGATCCGTTTCAGACCGACCGTCACCTGCTGGCCGAGGCGGCGAGGGACCATTTCACCGAGCCTGGTGACCATGAGCTCCGGTTCGAGCTGCTGTCGGACGAGGAGGCGATATTCCGGTATCACCTCCACGCCATGGCCTCGGAGGTGCAGGAGCATATCGGCACCTCGCTCATCGTCGCCGCGTGGAATGCCGCGACCTACGTCGCCCAGATCGACGAGGAGCGTCTGGCGGAGGCAGTCAGCTCGGGTCGCTACATTCCTGCCACCCGTGAGGTGATCCGGAAGCACCAGGGCGTGTGGTTCAACGACGAAGCCCTGGTCGTGTCCCGCGTCCCCGAACCTCCGTCGTGACCGCGAAGATCGAGCGAGTTCCCCCCGATCAGCGAATCGCCATGGCCGAGGCGATCCGGGATGCCCGCTACGAGCTGGTCCCGACCGCCGGTGCCCGAGATGCGGCGACGGCGCTTCCCGAGGGGGGCACCGTCACCATCACCGCCTCACCTCGAAGAGGGATCGAGGCGACCGTCGAACTGAGCATCTACCTGCGTCGGCACGGCTTCCGCGTCGTGCCCCACATGGCCGCCCGATTGGTCGACGACCGGAGCCACCTCGGGGAAATACTGGCCCGGCTGATCGGCGCCGGAGTCGACGAGTTGTTCGTGATCGGGGGAGATGGCCCGCCACGAGGCGGATTCCACGATTCGCTCGGCCTCCTCCGTGCCATGGGGGAAGGGGCGCTCCAGGGATTCAAGGTGGGCATCGCCGGCTATCCCGAAGGCCACCCTCTGATCACAGACGCCGTCCTGCTCGAGGCGCTCATCGCCAAGCAGGGATTCGCCTCCTATGTGACCACCCAGGTCTGCTTCGATGCCGCCGCCATCACGAGCTGGATCGCCGGGATCAGGGATCGGGGGATCGATCTTCCTGTGCTGATCGGTGTCCCTGGTGTGGTCGCGGTGCATCGATTGCTCTCGGTGGGCGCCAGGATCGGCGTCGGGGACTCATTGCGCTTCCTCACCCGTCATCGCGGTCTGTGGCGGAAGCTGCTCAGGCCCGACTACTCCCCCACGAGGCTGCTCGTCTCGCTGGGCCCAGCCCTCGCCGACGCCAGGCTCGACGTGGCCGGCGTGCACATCTACACCTTCAACCAAGCGGCGGCTACCGCGGGCTGGCGGGAGGAGATCCTGGCAGATCTCGAGTCGTGAGGAGGTCGATGCCGGGGCGAGGACCCGCCCGCCGCTCATCGGTAGTGTTGAGGGTCGGCAACCGGAGGACCCGATGAGAGACTCACCACCATTCCGCGCCGACCACGTCGGCAGCTTTCTCCGTCCCGCTCGCCTCATCGAGGCACGGGACCAACGAGCTCGAGGTGAGCTCTCCGCCGAGGAATTGCGCCAGATCGAGGATGAGTGCATCACCGAGGTGGTGCGCAACCAGGAGAAGGTGGGCCTGCGGGGGGTCACGGACGGGGAGTTCCGCCGCTTCATGTTCCATCTCGACTTCCTCGAGCAGCTCGACGGGGTGAAGGTGACCGAAGGCGACTTCCTCGCCCGATTCCGCCGCAGTGACGGCACCGAGGTGGAGTACTCGCCGCCGCGGATGGAGGTCGCCGGGCCGATCCGGCACTCCCGTCCCATTCAAGGCGACGACTTCGACTTTCTCGCCTCGCAGACCTCGCAGACGCCGAAGGTGAGCATCCCCGCACCCTCCATGCTGCACTTCCGCGGCGGCCGGGAGGCCATCGACCAGGACACCTACCCCGATCTCGACCAGTTCTTCGACGACCTGACCGCGGCATACCGCGAGGAGATCGCCGACCTGGCGGAGAGAGGCTTGAGGTACATCCAGCTCGACGACACCAATCTGGCGTACCTGTGCGATCCCGAGGTGAGGGAGCGGACCGAAGCCAGGGGCGACGACCCCGACGAGCTGACCCGTCTCTACTGCCGGCTGGTCAACGATGCGATCCGGGACCGTCCCGACGACATGGTGGCCACCGTGCACCTGTGCCGGGGAAACTTCCAGAGCGCCTGGGTCTCCCAGGGTGGCTACGAGCCGGTGGCCGAGATCCTGCTCAACGACATGGCAGTCGACGGATTCTTCCTCGAGTACGACGACGAGCGGTCCGGTGACTTCGCACCGCTGCGGTTCCTTCCCGAAGAGAAGATGGTGGTGCTTGGTCTGATGAGCTCGAAATATCCCCGGGTGGAGCCCGCCGACGAGATCAAGAAGCGCATCGAGGAAGCGGCCGCCTACGCCCCCGTCTCCCAGCTCGCGCTGAGCCACCAATGCGGGTTCTCCTCGACCGCCCACGGCAACCTGCTCGACGAGGACGACCAGTGGCGCAAGCTGGAGCGCACCGTGGAGGTGGCCTCGGACGTCTGGGGTCTCTGAAGGCTCAGCCCTGACGAAATACGTCGGGGGCGACGGGCTCTTGTTCCCGGCGTCTCGACCCCAGACCGGACAGGTACTGGTCGGGGAAGTGGTGCCCGGTGTAGCCGAGGTCGATGGCGGCGTTCATCGTCCAGTACGGGTCGAGCAGGTGGGGCCGGGCCATGACGCACAGATCGGCCCGCCCGGCCACGAGGATGTTGTGGATGTCGTCGATCGACGACACCGCCCCCACCGTCATGGTGTGTATCCCGACCTCGTTGCGAATCCGGTCGCTGAACGGGGTCTGGTAGAGACGGCCGT
>JAHWLC010000147.1 GCA_019347585.1 Actinomycetota bacterium
GACCCGATCGCCGCCTCCCCGACGGCGGTGGGCTCGAAATCGGTCCCGGTCATGGCTATCACCGTTTCGGGTCGCTCCTCGAAGACCCCGGCGGCAGCCGCCGCCACCGCCACGATCACGGCACCGAAGATGACGGCCACCGCCAGCCACGGGCTTCGTCTGTAGCGGACCGGAGGGCCCTGGCCTTCGCCGACCTCCTCCATCACCTGCCCGCCGACGCGACCAGGCGGATCGGCCCACATCGCCTCCTCGGCGAGCAGGGCGCGAATGGCGTCGAGGCGCTCCCGGTCGGGCGGGTCGCCCGAGCCGGACTCCAGATAGCTGATCCGCTCCTCATTCATCATTTCTCGTCTCCACTACGGACGGGCCCGGCTCGTCGGTTCGCATTCCTCATTTCTCCTCCAAATGCGCGAGCAGCTCGAGAAGCCTCTGATGGGCGCGATGCGACCGGGATTTGACGGTTCCCACCGGAATGCCCAGGTGCTCGGCGATCTGGGTGTGGGTGAGACCCTCGAAGTGGCTGAGCCGTATCACCTCGCGCTCCTGGTCGGGGAGGCGCTCGAGGGCGGCTCGGACTTCGAAGACCTCCCAGATGGTGTCGAGGCTCGGGGGAAGCTCGACCCGGTCCACCGAGTCGCTGGCCATCGATCGCTTCCGTTTGCGGTAGATGTCGATCGCGGTGCGGCGGGCGATGGAGTAGATCCAGGGCCCTGGCTCGCGGTCGGGGTCGTAGGTCGACGAGGCTTCCCACGCCTTGACGAAGGTCTGCTGGGTGGCGTCGGCGGCGAGCCCGTGATCTCTCAAGATGCTGACCGAGATGGCGAAGACCGGGCCGCGGAACCGCTCGTAGACGATCTCGAGCGCGGCCTCGTCACCCTCTCGAAATCGCTGGAGGACATCCCGATTCACCAGCCGATTGTGCCATTCATCGCGAACCGTGGGCCCACCCGGTGCGTAGAGAGGGTGTAATGACAGAGGAGTTCAGAACATGAAATTGCGAATCCTGCTCGTCGTCCTGGGTCTGCTTCTTGCCGCGTGCGGGGGCGATGGAGCCGCCGACACCACCACCACGCCGGGCGACGAGACCACTACGACTGGCGCCGCGGCCATGACCGGAGTCCGTGTGGGCGACACCGAGGCCGGCTCGGTGCTCGTGGGGCCCGACGGACTCACCTTGTATGTGTTCACCTCCGATACCGACGGGGAGAGCACCTGCAATGACGCCTGCGCCGATTTGTGGCCACCGGTGCCTGGAGACACCGACATCGGCTCTGAGCTCGACGCCTCGATTTTCGGTACCACCACCCGTGACGACGGGTCCGAGCAACTCACGGTCAACGACATGCCTCTCTACTGGTACGAGCCAGACGAAGGTCCCGGCGACGCCAAGGGGCAGGGCTTCAACGGTGTCTGGTTCACCGTCGATCCCGAGGGCGACATCGTCGAGGCCAGCGCGGACAGCGACAACACTGTCGTCGACTACGGGTACGGCGGCTGATCCCCGTCCACAGAAGAGCCCACATCGCGAAAAGTTTTCCTATCGCGTTTCGCCCGGGATGATGTAACCGTTTACATTCTCCGCCGGGACCGGTGCGTCACCGGCCTCACCCTTGTTCACTAGGAGGAACCAACCCGTGCCCAAAACGCATATGACGCGCCTGCTCGGACTCATTGCCGCCCTCACCTTGGTGGTGGCGGCGTGTGGGGACGGCGCGGCAGGCGAACCCACTACCACCGCCGGCGAGCCGGCGGAGACCACGACCACTGCGGCCGCTGAGGAGACCACCACCAGCGCCGCCGCCGAGCCCACCGGCTCCCTGCTCATCTGGGCGGACGCCAATCGGGCGCCGGTGTTCCAGGAGATCTCCGAGGCCTTCACCGAGGAGACCGGTGTCGAGGTCAACGTCGAGGTCAAGGACTTCGGCGAGATCAGGGAGGCCGTGAAGCTGGCCGGGCCGGCCGGCGAGGGCCCCGACCTCTTCGTCGGCGCCCACGACTGGACCGGTGAGCTCGCCGCCGACGGGGTGGTCGCCCCCGTCGAGCTGGGCGCGGCTTCCTCGGACTTCTTCGATGTCGCCCTGCAGGGATTCACCTACGAAGGCCAGCTCTACGCGGTGCCGGTGGCCACCGAGGCCATTGCGATGTTCTACAACGCCGATCTGGTGGCCGAGCCGCCGGCGACGCTGGAAGAGCTGCGCGCCGCCTGTGAGGGGCTGGAAGTCGAGAACTGCCTCGGTGTGCCCGGTGGCGGCGACGGGCCCGACTTCTATCACAACGTCTGGTTCATCACGGCCCCCGGCGGATACATCTTCGCCTACGACCCGGAGAGCGGTTATGACACCTCCGACATCGGCCTCGACAACGAGGGCGCGATCGAGGGTGCCACTGTCATCGAGTCGCTGACCGAGGACGGCGTCATGGCCTCCACCAACTACGACACGGCGAAGAACCTGTTCCTCGAGGGCAGCCAGCCCTTCTGGGTCACGGGCCCGTGGGAGGTGGGGACCCTGACGGATTCCGACCTCAACTGGGGCGTTGCCAAGCTGCCCACCATCGACGGGAACACCCCGGCACCCTTCGTGGGGGTGCAGGGCGTCTTCCTCTCCGCGTTCTCGGAGAACACGGTGATCGCCCAGTCGTTCCTGGTCGACTTCATCGCCACCACCGAGACCCAGCTCGCTCTCTACGAGGCCGACCCGCGCAACCCGGCCATGCAGAGCGTGCTCGACGAGCTCGCCGACAACGAGGTGGTGCAGACGTTCACTCTCTCCGGCGCCGACGGGACCCCCATGCCCAACATCCCCGCGATGAATGCGGTCTGGGGCGCGGCGGGTGACAACATCCTCGCCCTGCGCAACGGGGAGGTGGAGCCGGCCGCGGCCATGGAGACGGCGGCCGCACAGGTGCGTGAAGCCCTGGCCGAGTAACCAGACCCGGCAGGCGACCAACCGGCGAGCGCGGGGTGGACCGAGACATGACGATGTCCTCGACCTCCACTCCGCGCTCGGTCGGTTTCTGGGTGCTGATCGGCATCCTGGCGGTGGTCGACGCCTTGACGATCGCGGCCGCTCCGGCCCTGATAGCCGCAAGGCAGTGGGGGCTGCTCGCCTTCCTCGGCTTATCCGCCCTCGCCCTCAACGTCGTCTACCTGATCCCCGGGGCGAGAGCCTCCCGGTGGATCCTGCCCGGATTCGTCTTCATGACCATCTTCGTGATCTGGCCGGTGATCTACACCGCCTATGTCTCCTTCACCAACTGGTCCGACGGGAACTTCCTGAGCAAGGTGCAGGCGATCGAGAGGCTGGAGAGCCAGCCGATCAGGGGAGGCGCGGAAGCGGAGCTCCGCCCGCTACACGTCTATCGCAACGAGGCAGGCGAGATCCGGTTCTGGATACCCGACGAGGAGACCGCCTACTTCGGCCGGCCCCGTGATCGCGGCGAGGAGCCCATCGACGACGCCCTGGTGGACCCGGCCGCGCTCGGGGTGACCGACGAGGACGGCGACGGGGTGCCCGAGACCATAGGAGACTTCCGCCGACTCCAGTCCCGGGATCTCTTCGCCATCGCCAACGATCTGCAGGACCTGGTTCTCGATCTGCCCACCGGGATCGCCACGGTGCAGACCATTGGTCAGGTGCAGGTGGTCGAGGCCACCAGCCGCTACATCTACGACGAGGAGACCGACACCCTCTACGACGCCCAGGAGGACGTCACCTGCGTCCCAGAGAGGGGGACTTTCGTCTGCGACGACAGAGAGCTCGAGCCGGGCTGGCACGTCGTCGTCGGGCCCGACAACTACGTGGCCGCCCTCACCAGGCCCTCCTTGCGCGGCCCCCTGGTCTCCATCTTCACCTGGAACATGGCGTTCGCCGCCGGGTCGGTGCTGCTCACCTTCGCCATGGGGCTGGCACTCGCCATCGCCATCCAGCCGGCGAAGGTCAAGGGGAAAGGCATCTACCGCTCCCTGCTCATCATC
>JAHWLC010000148.1 GCA_019347585.1 Actinomycetota bacterium
CGGAGCCGAAGGCGAGCAGCGGCGCCCCGAGCCGGCGGAGCCCGCTGAGGTCGAGACGCTCGGCGACGAGGGCGGTCACGAAGCTGACGATCACGGCGACGGTCACCACCTCCTCGGGGGCAGCCACCAGGAGACCGGCGCCGAGGGCGGCGCCGAGAGCGACCAGGACGACGACCGCGAGGGCCTTGCGGAAGGGGAGCGTCTCGCGGTAGGCGAACACCTTGACCACGTTGTTCGCCGCCAGCAGCAGGGCGGCCAGGGCAACCCCTTCCTTGGTGCCGAGGATGAGGGCGAGGGTGGGGACCAGGATCAGCGACCCTCCGAGCCCGGCGGAGGCGGACACCATGAAGGACACGGTCGCCGCCATCAGAACGAGGGCGAAGACCCAGGGCTCCACGGCCGCTAGCGGTGCACCGCGGGCAGATCGGCTCCGGCCACGAGGGCGTTGAACTCGGCCAGGTCCTCCTCGAAGATCTCCTCGAGCTTGTCGAGCTCGTCGTCGATCTCCGCCTCGTACTGGCCCGCCACCTCGAGGGCGTTGCGGGTCGGCTTGGCGTCGGCGGAGCCGATGACGCTGATCACCGAGGCCAGCTTCTCGCTGAGCCGTGACGGCTCGTTGAGCCCGAAGGTGTCCTCGTGCTGGCCGGGCACCATCAGCTTGTCCTCGATCTTGTGCAGCTTGCTCTCCAGGTCTCTCGCCGCCTCGCGGGCGTCGTCGCCGATGTCGGAGCGGTTGGCCCAATGGGAGAGCTGGCTCTTGATCGACCGGATCGTCTTCACCGCCTCATAGGCCCGGGAGATGTGGTCCCGGATCCCGAGCAGGGCCTCCAGCTGCTCCTCCAAGACCTCCTGGGACACTTGGGACCGGGGGTCGTTGCGCACCTGGAACTCCTCGGTCAGAGTCTCGGTCTTTCCCGAGGGGTCGGTGATGATGAGACGCACCGCATAGCTGCCGGGGACCACCAGGGGCCCGGTGTTGGCCTCCTTGGCCAGCTTGTTGCCGAGCACCCGGATCGCCCCCTCGTAGCGGAGGTCCCAGAGGAACCGGTTGATCCCGGGTTTGGTGGTGATCCAGGGTCCGGCGTAGAAGGCCTTCTCCTCCTCGCTCATGTCGCCCCGGCCCGGCGGCTCCGGCTCGAACCGGCGCACCACCTCACCGTCGCCGTCGACGAACTTGAGGGCCAGCGACCACCCCTCCTCGGTGGCGTCCTCGCCGAGCAGGTAGGTGACCATCACCCCCATCGGCGCCGACTCGCCGGCATCGAGGAAGGTGCGCCTCACCTGGCCGGTCTCGTCGGGCTCGGCTTCGAAGGTGGCCGCCTTGCCCAGGGAGACCCAGTAGTCCTTGCCCTCGGTGGTGACCCAGGGCCCGAAGATGTCGGGGAGGATCCTCCACGCGTCCCGGGGCTCGAACAGACGGGGGGCTTCGTTGGGGTCGCCTTCCATGAGCTGATAGAGCGGGGTGAGGTCATCGACGATCCAAAAGGAGCGTCCGTGGGTGGCGATGACCAGGTCGGTGCCCTTGACGGTGAGGTCATAGACCGGGGTGACCGGGAAGTTGGACTGCCAGCGGTCCCAGGTCTCGCCGTCGTCGGTGGACAGGTAGAGCCCGGTCTCGGTGCCCACGTAGAGAAGGCCGGGCTGGTTGGGGTCGGCTCGGATAACCCTGACGATGGCGTCTCCCGGGATGGCGTTGTCGCCCTCACCGGCGATGGGAGCCCAGGTCTGGCCGTAGTCGGTGGTGCGGTACAGGTAGGGGGTGTTGTCGTCGAGCTTGTAGCGGGTGGCCGCCAGGTAGGCGGTGCCCGTCTTGTGCGGGGACGGCTCCACGGTGCGGACGAAGGTCCACTCGGGGAGGTCGGGCGGGGTGACGTCCTCCCAGCTCTCCCCGCCGTCACGGGACACGTGGACCAGGCCGTCGTCGCTGCCCGCCCAGAGCACCCCGGCCTCGATGGGACATTCCCGCAGGGTGGCGATGGCGCAGTAGTGCTCGGCACCGCTGGTGTCCTTGGTGATCGGGCCCCCGGAGGCGGCGAGCTTCTCGGGGTCGTTGCGGCTCAGGTCTCCGCTGATCGGCTCCCAGGTGTGGCCTTCGTCGCTGCTGCGGAACACGACATTGCCCGCGGTGTAGAGGACGGCGGGGTCGTGGGGGGAGAAGAGGATGGGGAAGGTCCATGGAAAGCGGAACTTGAGATCCTTGGGGCCGATGTCGCCACCGTGCGCCTCGGGCCAGACATTGACCAGGCGGATCTGGTCGCTGCGCAGGTCTGCCCGCTGCAGCGCCCCTTGTCCGCCCGGAGACGAGCCGACCGCGCCCACGAAGACGATGTTGGGGTCTTCGGGGTGGACCGCCATGAATCCGCTCTCCCCCGTCCCCGCCGGGTAACAGTCCGCCCAGGTGATCGCCCCGTCGTTGGCGCCGGAGGGCACGGCGACGCTGGAGTTGTCCTGCTGGGTGCCGTAGACGTAGTAGTAGGGCTCGCGGGTGTCGGTGGTCACCGTGTAGAACTGGGCGGTGAGCTGGTTGTAGATGGTGCTCCACGACCGGCCGCCGTTGAACGAGACGTTGGCGCCGCCGTCGTTGCCCTGGATCATCCGCTGGTTGTCGGCCGGGTCGATCCACAGGTCGTGGTTGTCGCCGTGGGGGGTGGCGATCCGGGTGAAGTTCTCCCCTCCGTCGGTCGACTTCCACATCTCCAGGTTGTTGACGTAGACGGTGTCGGCGTCGGTGGTGTCGGCGAAGACGTGCATGTAGTACCAGGGCCGGTAGCGGAGGTCGGTCTTGGCGTTGACCAGCTTCCAGTTCTCCCCGGCGTCGTCGGAGCGGTACAGGCCGGGCGCCTCGGAGGACTCGATGAGCGCCCACACCCGGCCCGCCCGGGCCGGTGAGGCGGCCACCCCGATCTTGCCGATGATCCCCTTCCCGGGAAGGCCCTCGTTGCGGGTGATCTCGACCCAGTTGTCGCCGCCGTCGGTCGACTTCCACAGCCCCGAGTCGGGCCCGCCGCTGGACAGCTCCCAGAAGTTGCGGTAGGCCTGCCAGATAGTGGCGTAGATGGTCTCCGGGTTGTGGGGGTCGAAGGAGACGTCGACCGCGCCCGCCTTGTCGCTCTTGTAGAGGATCTTCTCCCAGGTCTTGCCGCCGTCACTGCTGCGGAACAGGCCCCGCTCGGTGTTGGGGCCGAAGGCGTGGCCGAGGGCGGCGACATAGACCCGGTCGGGATCTTTGGGGTGGATGCGGATCTCCCCGATGTGGCGGGTGTCGGCAAGGCCGAGGTGGGTCCAGGTGAGTCCGCCGTCACCGGAGCGGTAGACCCCGTCGCCGTGGGAGACGTCGAGGCGGATGCAGCTCTCCCCCATCCCGGCGTAGATCACGTTGGGGTCGGACTGAGAGACCGCCAGCGCCCCCACCGAGGCCGTCCCGAGGAACCCGTCGCTGATGTTGCGCCAGGTGGTGCCGGCGTCTTCGGTCTTCCAGATTCCGCCGGCGACGGCTCCGAAGTAGAAGACGGCCGGGCGGTGCGGGTCGCCGGCGACGGCGACGCAGCGGCCGCCACGGGTTGGTCCGATGCAGCGGAACCTCATCGTCTCCAACAGGTCCTTCGCCACTGGAGCGTCGAACAGCCTCACGACCGGGGTCACCTCCTGATTTTCGACGGAGCGGCGAGAGGCTAGCGGCGCCGTGGGAGGTGACGCCCGGGCGGGAACCGTTTCTCTCCCTGCGGGCGTCGAAGCGACATGAGAACGAACAAGTTTCTGATTGTGTTGATTGCCGTCGTCATGTCGTTGGCGGCCTGCGCCGGCGATGCGGGAAACGAGGACAACCGCTCCGGCGGCGATCAGGGACCGGCCACCGCCGTGGGCCCCGGCATCTCCGTGGAAGAGGCTCTCGAGTTCGAGGGGGACGTCCCGGTGTTGGTGAATGGATTTCTCATCATCGACGCC
>JAHWLC010000149.1 GCA_019347585.1 Actinomycetota bacterium
GAGTCGCTTTCCGGATGAGCCGCAAGCCGGAACGGGGCGATGTCGAGGGGGGACTTCCCCGCAACTACCTCCGGCCCTGTCTCCTGCTCCTCATCGCGGAGCAGCCCAGCCATGGATACGACCTGTTGGAGCGGCTCGAGGAGCTGGGCATGGCTGCCACCGACCCCGGCGGCCTCTACCGGATGCTGCGCAGCATGGAGCGAGACGACCTGGTCGACTCGGAGTGGGAGACTTCGTCCGCCGGCCCGGCGAGGCGGGTGTACACCGTCACCGCCGAGGGCATGGACTGGCTGCATGCCTGGGCGGGCGCGCTCAGAGAGGGCAGAAGACTTCTCAGCAGGTTCCTCGAACGATACGAGTCGCAGGTGGCCGCTGACAGGGGGACTGCGGCCAGAGCCTGAGCGATCAGGTCTCTCGGACCACGGTCTTGGCGTAATCGACCAGGGTCTGGCTCAGCTCGGGAACCCCGTGCTCGTGCTCGGCATGCTCGGCGATCTTGGCCACCAGCTCTTCAGGGGTATCGGCTTTGATCGCCTCCCCACACACCGCCCCGACGTCCTCACATCTGAACTCGAGCGGCATCTCAGCCGACCTCTGTCATGGTGTGCGCCGCCAGCAGATCGCCGAGGGCGTCGTCGACAATGGTCAGGTCGTCGAGGATCTGCGTCGCGAGCGGCTCAACCGGCTCCACCCGGTGAGCGATCGCCCGCACCCCGAAGACGACCAGACCCAGGCTGTGCACCGCTTTGCGCAGGTTCCAGGCAATCACGATCAGATATGCCGCCAGAGCGACCACGAGCAACCCGGTGGCGATGAGGGTGACGATTCCCGCCGCCGGCATCAGGGTCGCCTCTCGAGCAAGGCGGCAACCACTCTGGCGTAGCGCGCCGCGGCGTCACGAGCGGCGCTCACCAGCCCCACCGTGTCGGCGAGGGCGGGCACGGGATCGAGGTTGGCGGTGATGCCGACTCCATGGGTGAGGATGTCTGCTGTGTAGTTGCGGACCTCCTGGGCCCTGGCGACCAGCCGCTTGGCCAGGAAAGCGACCAGGGGTATGACCAACAGCAGGAGCAAGGCGTTTCCGATCCACCACCAGATCATGCGCTCTCCTCGATACGGGCGCGGCGTCTACCGTCCGTGACGCTAACCACCCTACCCGGTGTCGGTGTCGGGGACGGATGGCGGAAGGGATTCGAACGGAGGCCGACTTGGAGAGCTTCGAGGCGTTCTTGCGGAGGATCGAGGAGCTCCTCGATCGAGTCGACGAGCTCGACGACGACACCAGGGACGACGTCTACGAGCTGCTCGACGCCGTCGACACCCTGCATCGCCGCGGGATGACCACCCTGGTCAGCGCATTGGATCCCCACTCGCTGGCCCGGGTCCGGGAAGACCCCGCGGCGGCGTGGCTGCTCGAGGCCTATGACGCCGCGCCCGGCTCGGTTCCGGTCCAGATCACCCGCAAGCGCTGACCGCGGCTACCAGGGCACACCCGCCGAGCGGGCGACGGTCTTGATCTCGCGGATGGCTGCCTCCACCCCATGTGCCACCGGCTCGCTCAGCCCCTCCCCGAGATCGTCTAGGCCGGAGGGCTCACAGCCCACCACCCATACCTGCTCGGGGAGGACGTCCAGCGCACGGGCCAGCATGAGCGCCCGATCGGGAGTCGAGTAGTGCATGTCGGCCAGCTCGTCGTGTCTCTCCTCCAGGGGCAGTGCCGCCACGTCTTTGATCGACGGCTCGATCACGAGAACCGATCCCGGTGGGCGCCCCATCTCCACGGCATCGACCACGATCACCACGTCGACGGGCTCGGCGAGGAGCTCCTGGACGAGATGGATGCCCCCGATGCCGAAATCGATCACCCTGACGCCGTCGGGGAGATCCTCGGCGCCGAGCCGCTCGACCACTGCGACCCCGAACCCGTCGTCGCCGCGCAGGACGTTCCCCACCCCGGCGACCAGCACCTTCACCCCCTTACACTACCGGTGATGGGTGATTCGTCGCTGGCGAAGCTGCGCCGGGCGCTCACCCGCTTCCCCCCCGACCGCTATCCGGTCAAGAGTGCCTCGTTGCACCGCCAGATCGCCCACGAGCTGGCCATCGAAGGCAAGCTGGGCGAGGCAGAGGTGTCGCTGCGGACCGCCCTCGAGCTCTACCGGCACGACCTGCCGACAGAACGGGGAGAGACCCTCAACGCACTCGGAGCCGTGCTTCGCGACCGGGGGCGCCCGGGGGAGGCTGCCCGGGTGTTCACAGAGGCGATAGAGCTGTTGCAGCGGGAACCCAATCCGGCCCGGGCCGGAGCCGCCCACTTCAACCTGGGCCTGGTGCAGCGGGAGCAGGGTGATATCGGGGCCGCCGAGGCCGCGTTCCACCGCGCCGTCAACTCCTTCGATGCCGAAGAGCATCCCGCCGAGCTGGGAGCGGCACTGCGTGAACTGGGGGGGTTGCTCCTCGTCGCAGGACGGGAGGAGGAGGCGCTCCCCTACCTGCAGAGATCTGCCGAGCTCGCCGCTGCTGGGGGCGACCGCGCCGGTCTGGGCGCCTCCGCCAACCTGACGGGCCTGGCCCAATTGGCACTCGGGGACGGGCCCGCCGCCACCGAGGCCTTCGCCGAGTCGACCTCGGCACACCCCCTCGGCCTGCGGCCGGAGGCGCACGCCATGGCCAAGGCCAATCTCGCTCTCGCCTGCGAATCCACCGGCGAGGCCCACCGGGCCCGCCAGCTCGCCCATCAGACCCTCAGCATCGCCGAGGCCTCTCCTCCCGTGGTCGAGCAGGCGAGATCGATCCTGGAGCGGCTCGGGCCCGGCTACGACCTCCATCTCCTCCTCGACACCGAGGCCGAGGAGGCATGGCCGGGAGTCCTTCGCGACGAGGTGAGGCATTGGGCCCGGACCGGCCCGCCCGTGATCGGGGAACTCGCTTCGGCGTGGCTCGCCGGGATGGTGGAGAGGGATGCCACCTCGGTGGAGCGGAGCGAGGCTCTCTTCGCGGCAGTCCTCGAGCTTCCCCCGGAGGACTTCGACGCCATCGCCACCGCGATCACCACATCCCTGGGCTCGCTCCCCCCGGATCAGGCAGCGCGGTTCCGCTCTCGAGCGGGGCGGGCAGCGGCCCGCTTCCACATCCCCCAGATGCGGCGGCTCGAAACAGCCTTCGAGCTGGAGAGTCCATGAGAGCCGCACCGATCAGGCACGAGGTGTTGACCGAGCTGATGCCGGACCATGAGATCCGGGCCTATCCGGCCGTCTTGTCCACCGAGTCCGAAGCGCAGCGATGGGCCAGGGCCGGCGCTCCGCACGGTGCGTTGGTGGTCGCCGACTATCAGGTCTCGCCCCGGGGCAAGGGAGGGCTCCCCTGGGAGATCCCGGCCGAAGGCGCCGGATTCTCGATCATCGTGAGGAGAAAGTACCTGGAGCATGAGGAGGGCCGGCTCTACATGGCAGCGGTGACCGCGCTGGCTGACACCGGGGCCCGTCCCAGCATCGCCTGGCCCGATCGGGTGTACCAGGGGGAGCGTGAGCTCGGCGCCACCACCGTATTCTCCGAGGTGGCGCTGCTCCAGATCGTATGGGCGGTGGTCAGCTTCATGTTGTTGGACACCGGCGAGGCAACCGAGCATTCGATCGCCGAACTCACCGGGCGTCTCGATGAGAGACTGGCGCAGGACGCCGCAGCGCTCCTCTCCGACTACGAGCCGATGCTGGCCGAGACCGGAAAGGAGGTGGAGGCCCACCTGGTCCCGATGGGCCCGACCGGCCGGCGCATCGCCGGGACGGCGGAGGGTGTCGATATCGACGGCTCCCTCAGGATCAAGACCACCGGCGGTGGGGTGGCGGCGGCCCGCCCCCAGCACGTCGCTCTCCTCGAGGTCTCCCCGTGAGCCGGCTTCGTCTCGCCGTGCTGGGCAAGGGTGGTGCGGGGAAGTTGACCATCT
>JAHWLC010000014.1 GCA_019347585.1 Actinomycetota bacterium
AACCTCCTGATGACGACCGTCGACAGGGCGGCGGCCTGGGCCCGCACCCGGTCGATGTTCCCCGCCACCTTCGGCCTCGCCTGTTGTGCCATCGAGATGATGGCCACCGGCGCCGCCCACTACGACCTGGCCCGCTTCGGGATGGAGGTGTTCCGCGCCTCGCCCCGGCAGGCCGACCTGATGATCGTGGCCGGTCGGGTGAGCCAGAAGATGGCGCCGGTGCTGCGCCAGGTCTACGACCAGATGCCCGACCCCAAGTGGGTGATCTCCATGGGGGCCTGCGCCTCGACCGGCGGCATGTTCAACAACTACGCCCTGGTGCAAGGGGTCGACCAGATCGTCCCGGTCGACATCTACGTCCCCGGATGCCCCCCCGGGCCGCAGAGTCTGCTGCACGGGATCCTGACCCTCCACGACAAGATCATGGCCGGGGAGATCAGACGATGACGGGGATCGATGAGAGCCTTGCCACCGACTTCGAGGATGTGGTCTGGGAGAGCTCCCACGGCCAGCAGGTGGCCCGGGTCCCCCGAGAGCAGTGGCGTCAGTTCGCCGAGGCAGCGAAGGAAGCCGGTTACGAGATGTGCGTCGACGTCACCGCGGTGGACTGGATGCGGCAGCGGCCGGAGCGGTTCGAGATCGTCGCCAGCCTGGTCTCCATGAGCCGGCAGTCGCGTCTCCGCATGATCACCACCGCACCGCGCCACGCTCCCGAGGTCGCTTCGCTGACTCCGCTCTGGCCGGGGGTCTCCTTCGGGGAGCGCGAGGTCTACGACATGTTCGGAATCCGCTTCGAGGGCCACCCCGACCTGACCCGCATCCTCATGCCCGACGACTGGGAGGGACACCCCCTCCGCAAGGACTTCGGGGCGGGCACGGTCCCGGTCCAGTTCAAGATGTCCCATCAGGTCCGTTGAGATGACCGAGGAGCGGACATGGGGCGCCCGCGACACCCTCGATCTCTGGGTGGCGGGCACCGAGGAGCCCGAGTTCCAGCCCACCGACGAGGGGGCCCAGGAGATCGGCGCCGTAGAGAGCGAGGCCCGGCTTCGCGAGCAGCTGGGGACCGCCATCGGCGACGACTACATGTTCGACGACGAGGTCGCCGACGAGGAGCGCTCCATCGTCAACATGGGGCCGCAGCACCCGTCCACCCATGGGGTGCTGCGTCTCCAGCTCGAGCTCGAAGGCGAGGTCATCCGGCGCACCAGGCCCATCATCGGCTACCTGCACACCGGGATGGAGAAGACCGCGGAGCAGCTCACTTTCTCCCAGGGCCCCACCAACGTCACCCGCATGGACTATCTGGCGCCCCTCCACTGCGAGCTGGCCTATTCGCTCGCCGTGGAGCGTCTCCTCGGCATCGAGGTGCCCCCGCGGGCCCAGGCGATCCGGCTCCTCACCACCGAGCTCAACCGGGTCTCCTCCCATCTGGTGGCGCTGGCCACCAACGGGATGGACGTCGGCGCGCTGTCCATGATGATCTACGGCTTCCGGGAGCGGGAGTCGATCCTGGCCTTCTTCGAGAAGACCACCGGGCTCAGGATGAACCACAACTACATCCGCCCCGGCGGGGTGGCCGCCGACCTGCCTCCCGGGTGGAAGGACGACGTCGCCGCCATTCTCGAGGAGATGCCCCGCCGCCTCGCCCAGTACGACGACCTGCTCAAGGACAACCCCATCTGGCTCGCCCGCACCAGGGGCGTGGGGATCATCACCGCCGAGGAGGCCGTGGCCTACGGGCTCACCGGGCCCAACCTGCGAGCCAGCGGCGTCGACTGGGACCTGCGCAAGGCCTTCCCCTACTCGGGCATCGACCAGTACGAGTTCGAGGTGCCCCTGGGCGAGCAGGGCGACGTCTACGACCGCTACCGGGTCAAGGTCGAGGAGATCGTGGAGTCCCTGAAGATCGTGGAACAGGTCATGGACGCGATGCCGAAGGGCGACTGGAGGGTCGACGACCAGAAGATCACCCCGCCCCCGCGCCGGCGGATCGACGAGTCGATGGAAGCCCTCATTCACCACTTCAAGCTGTTCACCGAGGGCTTCAAGGTCCCTCCCGGGGAGACCTACGCCGCCGTGGAGTCCCCCCGGGGCGAGCTGGGGTGCTATCTGGTGTCCGACGGCGAGGCCCGTCCCTACCGGATGCACACCCGGGCCCCTTCCTTCTACAACCTCCAGGGCCTCCCCATCGCCATGGCCGACAGCATGGTCGCCGACACCATCGCCACCATCGCCTCGATGGACCCGGTGATGGGAGACGTGGACCGATGACCCACCCCCGCCCGGAGAGCCACACTCCCGACCCCGGGTTCCGGGAACGGAGCATCTGGTCGAAGGAGACCCAGGAGCGGGCAGCCCGCATCGTCGCCCGCTACCCGTTGCGGCGCTCGGCGGTCATGCCCCTCCTCTACCTGGCGATGCGGGAGGAGGGCTATCTCACCGACGAGGGCATGGAGGAGGTGTCCCGCTGGTGTGGCATCACCCCGGCCCAGGTCTATGCGGTGGCCAGCTTCTACACGATGTACAAGCGTGAGCCGGTGGGCCGCTACCTGATCTCGTGCTGCACCTCCATCTCCTGCATGCTCCTCGGGTCCGACGAGGTAATGCACTCCATCGAGGAGTCCTCCGGGGTGCCCCACGGAGAGACGGACGAGGAGGGCCTGGTCTCGGTGGAGCACGCCGAATGTATCGGCGCCTGCGGGGGGGCACCCGCGCTCCAGGTCAACTACGAGCTGATCGAGGGAGTGACCCCGGAGAAGGCCCGCGACCTGGTCCAATGGCTTCGGGCGGCCAGGCCCGAGGTCCTGGACGGCGACGAGATGCAGCAGCTCTTCGGCACCCGGCGCAGCTTCGACTGGGCGATCCGCGAGGAGGAGGGCGCGATCGGCCCCTATCCGGCATTCGGCCCGCTGGGAACGGTGGGGGAGTCATGAAGACGCCCCTCGTGGTGACGAGGCGGATGACCGAGCACCCGGCCGATTCCCACACCATCGAGCGCTATGAGGCCACCGGGGGGTACTCCCAGGCGAAGCGGGCCCTCGGAATGACCAGGGAGCAGCTGGTCGAGGAGGTCAAGACCTCCGGCCTGCTCGGCCGGGGGGGCGCCGCCTTCTCCACCGGGCTCAAGTGGAGCTTCCTCGCCGAGGAGAGGCCCAGCTACGTGGTGATCAACGCCGACGAGTCGGAGCCGGGGACGTTCAAGGACCGACAGCTCATGGAACGCGACCCCCACCAGATGGTGGAAGGCACGATCATCACCGCCGTCGCCAACCAGGCCCATCTCGCCTTCATCTACGTGCGGGGCGAGTACGCCAAGCCGGCGCGGAGGGTGCAGAAGGCGATCGAGGAGGCCTACGCAAAGGGATACCTGGGGAGCGGAATCTTCGGCTCCGACTACGAGCTCGACATGGTGGTCCATCTCGGGGCCGGCGCCTACATCTGCGGTGAGGAGACCGCCCTCATCAACTCCCTGGAGGGCGTGCGTGGCGAGCCGCGGCTCAAGCCCCCCTACTTCCCGGCGGCCAAGGGCCTCTACATGAAGCCAACCATCGTCAACAACGTGGAGACGGTCTCCAACCTCCCCCACATCCTCGCCATGGGAGCGGAGGGCTACGCCACCCTCACCCCGTCCGAGGACTCCGGCACCTTCCTCATGTCGCTCTCCGGGCACGTGGCCCGGCCCGGCAACTACGAGCTCCACCACGGCATCACCTGGCGCGAGCTGATCTACGAGACCGGCGGGGGGATTCCCGACGGCAGGGAGCTGAAAGCGTGGATCCCGGGCGGCGCCTCTGCCCCCTGGTTCGTGCCGGACCGGCATCTCGACCTGGAGATCACCAAGGAGGCGACCAACGCCGCCGGGTCGATGCTCGGCTCGGGCGCGATCATCGTCGTGGACGACACCACCTGCATGGTTCGCGCCACCGAGCGGATCGTCCGCTTCTTCGCCCATGAGTCCTGCGGGCAATGCACCCCATGCCGGGAGGGGACCACCTGGCTGGAGCAGGTGCTGCGCCGCATCGAGGACGGTATGGGCCGGCCGGTTGACCTGGCCCTGATGCTCGACGTCTCCGACGGGATCAGCGTCGGGCTCGATTGGCCCCCCAAGATGACCACCATCTGCCCCCTGGGCCCGTCGGCCATCTCCCCGATCCTCGCCCTGCGCGACTACTTCTCCGACGAGGTGCAGGAGCATGTCCGCCTGGGGGGCTGCCCCTTCCGGGAAGTGCGCGCCCATGCCTGAGCTGGTCAGGATCACCATCGACGGCCGCGAGGTGGAGGTCCCCGCCGGCGACCTGCTGATCAAGGCGGCTCAGGACCAGGGCACCTACATCCCCCGCTTCTGCTGGCACGAGCGTATGAGGCCGGTGGGCATGTGCCGCATGTGCCTGGTCGAGGTGGAGACCGAGCGGGGAAAGGCCCTGGTGACGGCGTGCACCTACCCGGTGGCCGAGGGGATCTCGGTGGAGACCTCGTCCGACGTCGCCCGGCGCTCCCAGGAGGCGGTGCTCGAGTTCCTCCTCGCCAACCACCCCCTCGACTGCCCGGTGTGCGACAAGGGCGGCGAGTGCCCGCTCCAGGATCAGGCGCTGTCCCACGGTCCCGGGGAGAGCCGCTTCGTCGAGATCAAGCGCAGCTTCGAGAAGCCGATTCCCATCTCCGACCTGGTCCTCCTCGACCGGGAGCGCTGCATCCTCTGTGACCGCTGCACCCGCTTCTCCGACGAGATCTCCGGCGACCCGCTGATCCAGTTCCTCGACCGGGGCAACAAGACCGAGGTCAACACCTTCCCCGACCATCCCTTCTCCTCCTACTTCTCTGGGAACACCGTCCAGATCTGCCCGGTGGGGGCCCTCACTGCCCGGCCCTACCGCTTCCGGGCCCGGCCCTGGGACCTGGCCGAGGTGGAGAGCTCCTCCCTGTTCGACACCGCCCACCCCCGGATCGCCATCCACGCCAGCCAGAACGAGGTGCTCCGCCACCAGGGAGTGGACCACGACGGCATCAACCATGGCTGGCTCTCCGACAAGGCCCGCTTCGGGTTCCAATATCTGGGCTCCGAGGAGAGGCTGACGAGGCCCCTGATCCGCCGCGGCTCCGACTTCGAGGAGATCGGCTGGAGCGAGGCGCTCGATATCGTCGCCGACCGCCTCGGGCTCATCAAGGGAGAGGGCGGCGGCGAGGCTCTCGCCGTCATCGGTGGCGCCCAGGGCAGCAACGAGGACGCGTATTCGCTGTCCAAAATGGCCCGGGTCGCCCTGGGCACCAACAACGTCGACTGCCGGATGGAGGACACGCTGGCGTCGCA
This sequence comes from Actinomycetota bacterium, assembly GCA_019347585.1. GTDB lineage: Bacteria > Actinomycetota > Acidimicrobiia > Spongiisociales > ZC4RG35 > JAHWLC01. The sequence goes on from JAHWLC010000014.1 coordinate 5,312, forward strand.
GTTCCTCGCCGGGACGGTGGACCGGGCGCGCATCGACGACCTCGACGACGCCGACACCATCCTGGTCTGGGGCCCCGACCTCAAAGAGGAGCATCCCACCCTCTACCTGAGGGTGCGGCGCGCCGCCCAGGATCTGGGTGCGACGCTGGTCCTGGTCCACCCCTGGGCCAACGGTCTCGACGATCGGGCGGCGCACAAGCTCACCTACCGCCCCGGGGGCGGCTTCGACCTCCTCGCCGAGGTCCAGGCCGGCCGCCATCCCGAGGTGAGCACGGCGTTGGGTGCGGACAAGGTGGTGGCATTGGTGGGAATGGCCAGCCACGCCGACGGCCCTCACCTCGCCGAGGCCGTGGCGGCGCTGGCCCGGGATGCGGCGGCATCCGCCAGGATCCTTCCCCTGGCGGGCCGGGCCAACACCTATGGGGCGCTCGACATGGGCCTCGCCCCTGATCTGCTCCCCGGCCGGGTCGGCATCGACGGCTCGGGGAACGGCTGGTCCGACGACGCCTGGGGCCCCACGCCGCGGAACCCCGGCAAGGGCACCGGAGAGATCCTCTCTTCGTTGATCGAAGGTGACATCCGGGGCCTCCTCCTGGTCGGAGCCGACCCTCTCCGTGACGTCCCTCACCCGCTGCTGACCGCCGACGCCCTGCGCAGCCTGGACTACGCGGTGTCGATCGACCTCTTCCTCAACGACTCCAACCGTGGCGCCGACGTGGTCCTCCCCGCACTCGGCTTCGCCGAGAAAGAGGGTACGGCCACCAATGTGGAGGGACGGGTCCAGAAGCTGAACAAGATCCGCCCCGGGCCCGGCCAGGCGAGGGAGGACTGGTCGATCATCGAGGATATCGCCACCCGCATGGGCGCGCCCCTGGGCCTGGCGAGCGCGGAGGGGATCAACAAGGAGATCTCGACGGTCGCCCCCGTCTACCAGGGGATCACCTGGGACCACCTCGAGTGGGACAGCCCCGACGGCGCCCTGGCGCCCCTCGAGGGGAGCTCTCCCCTGAACCACATCCCGGTGGCCCTGGTGACCGGGAACCGGCCCGGGCCCGGGCTCGGGCTCCACATCAGCCGGGTCATGTACGACGACGGAGTGCGTCTCCGTCACTCCCCGGCACTCCGCCCCCTGGCGCCGGGGCCGGTGGCGATGATCCATCCCGACGACGCCGCATCTCTGCAGGTAGCTCCCGGCGATCGCGTGACCCTGCGCACCGAGCACGGCGAGGGCCGCGCCGTCGTGGTCGTCGACCCCGCCGCCACCCCGAGGACGGTGCGCATCCCCTTCAACCAGGCCGACGGGCCCCGGCTGGGCACCGCCCCGGTGGTCAGCGTGGAGAAGGCGGGGACATGACCTGGACCGAGCTCGGGATCGTGGCCTTGCGGGTCATCCTCACCTTCGGGCTGCTCCTGGTGGTGACCATCATCAACGTCTGGGCGGAGCGGAAGATCGTCGCCGACATGCAGAGCCGGATCGGGCCCTCCCGCGCCGGCCCCTTCGGTGTCCTGCAGACCGTGGCCGACGGGCTCAAGCTCTTCTTCAAGGAGTCGATCACGCCGCGCAAGGCCGAGCTCGGCCTCTACACGCTCGCCCCGTTCCTCGCCGTGATCCCCGCCTTCCTCATCTTCATGATGGTTCCCTGGGGCGCTCCGGTCACGGTGGGCGACGAAGTGGTCCCCCTCCAGGGCGCCGATCTGAACATCGGCCTCCTCTTCATACTGGCCATGTCGTCGATGGCGGTATATGCGGTGGTGCTCGCCGGATGGTCGTCGGGCTCCAAGTACCCCCTGCTCGGTGGGGTGAGGGCGACCGCCCAGGCTATCTCCTACGAGGCGGCGATGGGTCTGGCCATGGTGTCCGTCGTGGTGTTCACCGCCACCCAGGGCGACGGCGGGACCCTTTCCCTGTCGGAGATAGTGGCCCGCCAGGGGGGCAACTGGGGGGACGTCGCCCCCATCTTCTCCATCGTCCCGAGGTGGAACCTGGTGCCCCAGCTCGTCGCCTTCGTGATCTTCCTGGTCGCAATCGTGGCCGAGACCAACCGGGCCCCCTTCGACCTGGTCGAGGCGGAGCAGGAACTGGTCGGCGGCTACCACACCGAGTACTCGGGCATGCGGTTCGCCATGTTCTTCCTCGCCGAGTACATCAACATCTTCTCGATGTCGGCGATCGCCGCCACCCTGTTCCTCGGGGGTTGGAACGGCCCCACCTTCGACGGCGCCCTCCCCGGCTTGGTCTCCGCGGCGCTGCCGACCGTGTGGTTCCTCCTCAAGACCTATGTCATCGTCTTCATCTTCTTCTGGCTGCGCGCCACCCTGCCCCGGCTCCGCTACGACCAGCTGATGACCCTGGGATGGAAGGGGCTGATCCCGGCCGCGCTGGCCTGGATCGCCCTGTCCGCCGTCATATTCGGGTTCCGCCAGTTCGGGCCGCCCTGGAGCTAGCCATGGGTGTGGTCTCCGACTTCCTCAAGGCCCTCAAGGTCACCGCCAGGATCATGGTCGGGACCATGACCGGATCGGAGCTGGTCACCACCCCCTACCCGGACGAGAAGAGGGTGAAGCCGCAACGGTTCCACGGGCGCCACGTCCTCAACCGCTACCCGGATGGGATGGAGAAGTGCATCGGATGCGAGCTGTGCGCCGGGGTATGCCCCGCCGACTGCATCTACGTCAGAGGCAAGGAGAACGACCCCCACAACCCGATCTCGCCCGGGGAGCGCTATGGCTACGTCTACGAGATCAACATGCTCCGCTGCATCTTCTGCGGCCTGTGCGTCGAGGCCTGTCCCACCGAGGCGATCACGATGACACACCTCTTCGAATTCTCGACCACCAACCGGGCTGACGCCGTCTACACCAGGGAGGAGCTGCTCATGGATCGTGAGGGGCGGGTTCCCCACATGTTCCCCGACGACCCTCTGGTCGACCTCTCCGAGCTCGACACCGCGGACGGGTGGGTGCGAGCCACGGCACCCTCCGGCATCGCCGCCTACGAGGGCGTGAAGATGTGGCAGGGGACCCCCGGGCCCGCCGACTGGTCTCCCGAGCCCACCCAGGAGGAGATCGACCGCAGGTCCGAAGATGGTTGAGCTGGCGCTCTTCGCCCTGATGGGTCTGGGCGCCCTGGCGGGCGCGGTCACAGTGGTGATGGCGCGCAATCCGGTCTACTCGGCGATGGGGCTGCTCGCCACCCTGCTCTCCGTCGCCGTGCTCTACGTGGTGCAGCTGGCCCATCTGGTGGCGGCCGTCCAGGTGATCGTCTACGCCGGCGCCGTTCTCACCCTGTTCCTCTTCGTCATCATGCTGATCGGGGTGGACCAGGTGGTCGACACCGACGAGCGGCTCCGCTACCAGCGTCCCCTGGTCGGCGGGGTGGCCGGGCTCATCATCTTGTTCGCCGCCGCTCTCACCATGCTCGGCGACTTCGACTGGGTCCCTCCGGCCACCGTGATGAACCCGGACGCCACCAACGGCACCGTCGAGGCGGTGGCGGTCCCGCTGTTCACCGACTGGGTCCTCGCCTTCGAGGCCACCGCGCTGCTGCTCACCGTCGCAGCCGCCGGAGCCATCGCCCTGGCCGCCTACCGACGGAGGCGGGTGTGATCGTCGAGCCCGGCTGGTACATGGCCCTGGCCGCGGCCCTCTTCCTCATCGGGGCGATGGGGATGCTGCTCCGACGCAACGCCCTGGTGATGTTCATGTGCATCGAGCTGATGCTGAACGCGGTCAACCTGACCCTGATCGCCGCCGGGCGCGCGCTCAACGACCTCAACGGCCAGGTTGCGGTGTTCTTCATCCTGGTGGTGGCGGCCGCCGAGGTGGTGGTGGGCCTGGCGATCATCGTCTCCATCTTCCGGCTCCGGGCCACCGCGTCGGTCGACGAGCTCTCGGAGCTCAAGGGATGAGCGCGTTCTTGATGCAGGGCGGGCCGTATACGGGGCGTGGTGCATTCAGAACGCGGCAGAGACGCCGATGACCGGGCTCCTCTGGCTGATCGTCGCACTGCCACTCGCCGGAGCGGTCCTGCTCCACTTCCTGGGGCGCCGCATCGCAGAGCCGAGGGCGGGATGGCTGGCGGCGGCGGCGATATCGGGGTCATTTGTCATCGCGGTGGTGGCGGCCCTGCCCTTCTTCGCCGGAGGCGAGCACGGCACCACCGTCATGCTCTGGAATTGGATGCCGGCGGTGGGGGCCGCCATGGAGATCCTCTGGGACCCGCTCTCCGCGCTGATGACGCTGGTGGTCACCGGAGTCGGCGCCCTCATCCACGTGTTCGCCATCGGCTACATGCACGGCGACCCCCGCTTCGCCCGTTTCTTCACCTACCTAAACCTGTTCGCCGCCTCGATGCTCACCCTGGTCCTCGCGGGCAACTACGCCATGCTTTTCCTGGGCTGGGAGCTGGTCGGGCTCTGCTCCTACCTGCTCATCGGCTTCTGGTTCAGGCGGGCGCCGGCGGCCGCCGCGGCGAAGAAGGCCTTCGTGGTCAACCGCATCGGCGACCTGGGGCTGATGGTCGCCCTGATGGTGATCTTCACCACTTTCGGCACCCTCTCCTACTCCGGCGTCTTCGAGCGGGCCGGAGCCGAGCTGACCGCCGGCGCCGCCACCGCGGTCGGCCTCCTTCTCCTGGTGGGGGCGGCGGGCAAGTCCGCCCAGGTGCCCCTGTACGTGTGGCTCCCCGACGCCATGGAGGGCCCCACCCCGGTCTCCGCCCTCATCCATGCCGCCACCATGGTGACGGCCGGCGTCTACCTGGTGGCCCGGTCGGCGGCCATCTTCGAGTTGAGCGACTTCGCCCAGGTCGTGGTGGCCACCGTCGGTGCGCTCACCGCCCTGTGGGCGGCCTCCATCGCCCTCGCCCAGCGGGACATCAAGAGGGTCCTCGCCTACTCGACGATCTCCCAGCTCGGATACATGTTTCTCGCCGTCGGCGCCACCGCCTACGTCGCCGGGATCTTCCACCTCATGACCCACGCCTTCTTCAAGGCGCTGCTCTTCCTCGGCGCCGGGTCGGTGATCCACGCCATGGCCGACCGCCAGGACATGCACGAGATGGGGGGCCTGTGGAAGAGGATGCCGGTGACCGCGGCCACCATGGGCATCGCCACCCTCGCCATCGCCGGAATCCCGCCGCTCGCCGGCTTCTGGTCGAAGGATGAGATCCTGGCCTCGGTGTTCGCCCGGGGCGGGTGGTTCAGCTTGCTCTGGGTCCTCGGCCTGCTCACCGCCCTGCTCACCGCCTTCTACATGATGCGTCAGTGGGTGCTCGTCTTCTGGGGTGAGCCCCGCTGGCCGGATGAGGTGGAGCCCCATGAGTCGCCTCCGGTGATGACGGTCCCCTTGGGGGTCCTGGCGGTCCTCTCGGTGCTCGGCGGTCTGGTGAACACCCCGTTCCGCACCACTCTGGAGCACTTCCTCGAGCCGGCTTTCGAGCTGGTCTCACTCCAGCATCCTCCCGAGGGGCTGTTCGTGTTCGCGATCCTCGCCGGTCTCTCCGTGCTCGCCGCACTGGCCGGGGCCGGGGCGGCGGTGTTGGCCTACAACCGGCCGACCCGTGAATGGAGGGGCCTCGAAAAGGGCTTCGAGCCCCTGTGGGGGACCTGGGCCGAGGCCTATCACGTGGACGAGATCTACGGCAGGGTGCTGGTGCGGCCGGGTTTGCGGGGCGCGGAGGCGGCTGCGTTCGGCGTCGACCTGCCCATCATCGACGGCGCGGTCGACGGGCTGGCCCGGGCGGTCCGCGGCGTCGGTGACTGGGCTCGCCCGCTGCAAACCGGGTTCGTCCGCAACTACGCGTTGCTCTTCCTCTTCGGAGCGGTCCTCGCCGTGATCGGGCTGGTCGTTGGGGGGAGCTGAGATGCTGACCTCACTCATCGTCATCCCCGCTCTGGCCGCCATCGTGGTGGCGCTGATCCCGTCACGACGCCGGGAAGTCCATCTCCCCCTGGGCATCGCCCTGTCCGTCATCCCTCTCGCCCTATCGGTCTATGTGTTCTCGGTGTTCCGGCCGGTGGCCGGCTTCCAGATGACCGAGCAGGCCGTCTGGTACGAGCCCTGGGGAGTGGGCTGGAACCTGGGGATCGACGGGATATCGATGCCGCTGGTGGTGCTCACCGCGTTGCTCGTCCCCATCGCCCTC
>JAHWLC010000150.1 GCA_019347585.1 Actinomycetota bacterium
GACATCACCGATGAGCACGTCGGCCAGTCCTGAGTAGAGGAGCATTGGTTCCCGGCAACCTATCAACCACTAGGGAACCAGGGACGGTGTCCGTGATCACCGATCTGATCACGCCACTCCGGATATCGAACGTGACTAGCGGACACACGAGGAACCGAAACCCTTGACGTGACCCTTGGTGATCATGCGTTTCCGGCTACCAGAGGACATAAACGGTCACGCCGCGGAAGGGACTTTTAACCCGAAGGTTGTGGGTTCGAGTCCCACGGGACCCACCTCACACAGGTCGACGCTGGGGGAAGACCCTGTCGTTTCTGAGACCGCGGGGTTCCACACCCCCGCTGGACGCGGCCGAGCCCTGTCGGCGGAAAAGACCGAAGCCTGTTTCCGATACCCTCCCGCCTCGTGAAAGAGGCGACGCTGCTCGATCGACTGTCCAGCCTCGGTATCACCGAGGGTGACGACGAGCAGACTCGCATCCAAAAACGGTCCTTCGTCTGGGCCACGATCATCTACGCATTGCTCGGCATCGCATGGGGATCGCTCTACCTGGTGCTCGGGCTGACGAGAACGGCACTGATCCCTTTCGCCTATGTGGTGATCGCGGCCGTGGTCATGGCGTTCTTCGCGGCGGGGGGAGCATTCGCAGCGTCGAGGATCGCAATCCTCACGGCTTGGATCCTCCTGCCCCTTTCGGTGCAGCTCAGCCTCGGTGGCTTCGTCGCCGGAAGCGCGGTCGTCCTGTGGAGCGTCGCCGCGCCTCTGGGGGCGCTCATATTCTCTCCGCGACAGGCGCCATGGTGGATCGCCGCGTTCATTGCAGCCCTCTCCGCGGCTTGGGTCGTCGACCCTCGTCTCAGTCCGAGCCCAGGTGTGACCGTCGAGATCATGCGCGCCTTCTTCGCGATGAATCTCGCCGGCGTGGGAGCGGCGATGTTCTTCGTATTGAGAGACTTCTTCATCCGCTTGCAGCAGGCCCGATCCGAGCTTCGCCGTGAACAGGAGCGATCGGAGTACCTGTTGCTCAACGTGCTGCCCGAGTCGATCGCGCAACGGCTCAAAGATGGCGAGGAAGTGATCGCAGATCGTTTCGACGATGTGACGATCGTCTTCGCCGATCTGGTCGGGTTCACGCCACTGTCCGACAGCCTCTCGGCCGAGGGCGTGGTCGCGGTCCTGGACAGTCTGGTAGCCGACTTCGACCGGTTGGCCGACCGCTGCGGAATGGAGAAGATCCGGACCATGGGCGATGGCTACATGGCAGTGGCAGGCGCCCCTGACACCAGGCCGGATCATGTCCAAGCCTCTGCAGAGTTCGCTCTGGAGATGCTCGACGAGACGCACCGCCACATGCATCCGAAAGGCGAGCGGCTCGAGCTGAGGATCGGCATCGATTCCGGGCCCGTGGTCGCCGGAGTGATCGGTCTACGCAAGTTCGTCTACGACCTGTGGGGGGACCCGGTGAACGTGGCGAGCCGGATGCAATCGCAGGGAATGCCGGGCCGCATTCATGTGACCGAGCGGGTACGTGACCGGCTTCAGGGCTCATACCGATTCGAGGAGCGTGGAGTCGTCGAGGTCAAAGGCAAAGGGCCCATGTCCACCTACTTCCTGATCGAGAGGGCTTGACCTCCCTGTCCCGTCACTGCGGGTCGACTCATTGCCGGCTGTGGAAAACCGGGTAGCCTCGACTCCCTCGGAGGCGCTATGAACCGACCCGTGTTCCCCCAGAACGTGATCGCCATGATCTGGGACTTCGACAAGACCCTGATCCCCGGCAACATGCAGTCCCCGTTGTTCCGCCACTACGGGATCGACGAGGCCGCCTTCTGGGACGAGGTCGACGGGCTCGAGGAGTGGTATCGCGCCAAGGCGGCCGGGATGATCAACCGGGACCGCCTCTACCTCGACCACATCCTCACCTATGTGAGAGAGGGGCGGATGTCCGGGCTCAGCAACCGGCTGCTGCGGGAGTTGGGAGCGGAGATCCCCTTCTACGACGGGCTGCCCGAGTTCCTGGAGAGGATCAGGAAGACCATTGGGTCCCAGCCCCCCTACGCCGAGCACCAGATCACCGTGGAGCACTACATCATCTCCACCGGGCTCCGCCAGATGATCCTCGGGTCGGCGGTCGCTCCCTACGTCGACGAGGTGTGGGCCTGTGAGTTCACCGAGATGGTGGCGCCGCCCGGGTATGCCGAGCTGCAGGGTCGGCTGTTCTCGCCCGAGGGGGAGATTCGCCAGCTCATCTACACCATCGACAACACCACCAAGACCCGCGCCGTCTTCGAGATCAACAAGGGGACCAACAAGAACCCGACCATCGACGTCAACGCCAAAATGGCCCGTGAGGACCGCCGGGTCCCCTTTCAGAACATGATCTACATCGCCGACGGGCCCAGCGACGTCCCGGTCTTCTCGGTGGTGGAGGCAAACGGCGGGCGGACCTACGCCGTCTACCGCCCCAGCTCCCAGTCAGAGTTCGCGCAGGCGGCGCAGCTGCTGGAGCAGGACCGGGTCGACGCCTTCGGGGAGGCGGACTACACCGAGGCTTCCCACACCTCGCTCTGGCTCACCCACGCCGTCGAGCACATCGCCCGCCGCATCGTGCGGGACCGCGAGGACACGCTCAACCAGCGGGTGGGACTGCCCCCGCGCCACCTCGCCGAGGAAACGAGCTGACACCGCGCCGGCCGACCGCTAAGAACGCCTCCCTGGGTACGATCGCCGAGTGACAGAGGGGAAAGAGCCCCGTCGCCCGATGTCCTTCCGGTCCTGGGCCGGGATCGCACTGGTCATCCTCGTGGTCGGAATCCTCGCCCTCATCGTGTGGGGGATCCGGAGCGTGGTCTCCGCCGTCCCGACCCCCTCCGACCTGGCCGAGGCGTTCGAGCCCGAGCCCTACGAGGAGATCGGCCCGGTGGTCATCTCCTCGATCAGGGACATGGCGAGGCTCACCACCGTCGAAGCGGTCGAGTACACCATCGTCGAGAAGGGCACCGACCGCGGCTGGCTCGACTGGGCGCGTGGCGACAGCATCCAACTCTTCGCCGTGGCCCGAATCGGGGCAGGAGTCGATCTGAGCGAGGTCACGGTGCGGGACGCACGAGTCGACACCGAAGAGGGCGTCGTCGAACTGGTGATCCCCCGGGCCGAGATCCAATACGTGGCCGTCGACAACGAGGCCACGCAGATCCTGGACCGCGAGACCGGCATCTTCACCCGGGGGGACCCGCGCCTCGAATCCGACGCCCGGCAGATCGCCGACGAGGTGCTGCGGCAGAGCGCCATCGACGCGGGGCTCCTGGAGAGGGCCGAGGAGAACGCCCGCGAGGTGCTCACCGACTTTCTGCTCGGGCTGGGCTACCGCGACGTGGTCGTCGAATTCGAGAACTGAGCCTCCCGTGAGGACCACCGAGCTCGAGATCGACACCGGCGGCGAGGTCGCCGTGGTCGACATCACCTCCCGGGTGGCCGAGTTCTGCTCCGAGGGCGGCGACGGCCTGGTATCGATCTTCCTGCCACACGCGACGGCGGGCCTCGCGCTGCTCGAGACCGGGGCGGGGTCCGACGACGATCTCGCCGCGCATCTCGACACTGTCCTCCCGCGCGACGACCGGTGGCGTCACCGGCACGGCAGCGCGGGTCACGGCGCCGACCACGTGCTGCCCGCGTTCATCTCGCCGAGCCTGACCGTGCCCGTGGACGACGGCGTGCTCGCCCTCGGGACCTGGCAGTCGATCGTGGTCGTCGACACCAACACGGACAACCCGGACCGGACCGTGCGGCTCACCTTCCTCGCCGGCTGAGACACGTCGCGGAACCGGTTCAGGACGGGACCGGTCCGGCCGACACCTGTGGGAACGACCACAGGACGTCCCATGAGCGCTCCGCCCCTCGCCAG
>JAHWLC010000151.1 GCA_019347585.1 Actinomycetota bacterium
TCATCTCTTCTCCTTTTCCGGGGTCCCGGCGTCTTCGCGGCGGGCATAGGCCACCTCCTGCGGAGACACCGAGACCTGCATGACCGGCCGGAGCACACGCACGTCGCTCTCTCCCGACGCGAGCATCTCCACGGCGTCGCGCGCCGAGGAGGTCTCGAATGCCCAGCCCTGTACGAGAACCCCCACCATGGAGGCGTCCTCCAGCAGGGTCACGTTGGTCACCCCGAGACTTCCCAATCCGCCCAGCGCGTCGGTGTCGAGTGCCCCGAGCCGGTCGGTCAGTATGAGGATCATCGACATGTCCCTACCTCCATCCCGCTTCCACCGCGGGTTTCGGTAGAGACTTACGTCATTCGGCGCCGTTGATCATCGGGGAGATCCCTCATTGGCGCCGCCGCCCCAGACACGGGCGAGCTCGATTCGATTTCGACAGCCGGTCTTGGCGAGGATGTTCGACACGTGACGTTCGACGGTCTTGCGTGACAGAAAGAGGGTTTCGGCGATCTCAGGATTGCTCGCCCCGGAGGCGACCAGGGAGGCCACCTCCTGCTCACGCCCGGTGAGACCGGAGGCGCCACCCGTCTCCCCTCTCCGCCAGGTGCGCACACCGAGTTGTCTCAGCCCTTTCTCGGCGGCTTCCTGGATCGTGAACGCTCCAATCGAGGCGGCGTCCGCTGCCAACGATCGGTAGGCGTCGGCGGCCTCGGGGCGATGACCTTGCCGCACCCACGAGCCGGCGAGGTCGAGCCTGGCCCACATACCGCTGAGATGCATCCCGAAGGTTTCAAAGCGCTCTGCGGTCAGCGTCAAAGCCGCCGGATCCTGGGACAGCAGGGCGAGGGCGTGGTCGAGCTTGGCCTCTACGAAGGGATCGGCTTCGATCTCTGTCCGGCGATGTCGCTCGAGCCACCTTCCGGCCTCCTCGGCATCGCCGGCCCTCGCCGCGATCGAGATCCCATCGACGAGGACGTCGGTCATGCAACGTTTGCAGCCCGCGACCCGAGCGTCTTGGTACGCCGCCTCGATCTCTGCCAGCGCTCTTGTCGAATCTTCGGGAGCGAGCCGGCTGAGATGCGCCGCAATCAGCTCATGCAGCGCGAGACGCCAGTGTGGGTCGCTCTCGACGAGCGCGTCGGACCGCAAGCTCTCAATTCCGGCGCGCCAGTCGGCGGTCAATAGGTCGATGGCGTGGGTCCGGGTGGCGGTGAGCCTCTCCTGACGGGTCAGACCGAGACGATCGGCGATGTGACGGCCCTCGGTGGCGACCTCGCGCGCCTTGTCCAGCCTGCCCTGTTCGATGAGGGCACCGGCGTACCAGGGAGCGCTCCGCGTCACGACCGAGAGAAGGGCGGTGCGATTGGCCTCGGTCCAGACGGCTTCGAGGACCGAGGCCGCCTCCCCGATACGACCGAGGTGTCTCAGGGTGATCCCGACATTGGTCAGGGCGGCAAGTCTGTCCATGGGCGTCGAGGCGACCCGCACCATGCTCTCGGCGACTGATAGAGCACGTGCGTGATCCTTTCTCATCATGTGTGCGTCGTGGAGTACATGCAGGGCATGCAACCTCACCTTCTGGACACGCTCGCCCTGGGTGGCCCCCGAGCTCGCGTCGAGCGTGGTATCCGCCAGCCGCACCGACTCCTCGGCGAGACGCAGACCTGCGTCCACGTCGTGCTCGTGGTACATGGAGAGCCCAGCACCCACGGCGAGGCCTTCGACGACCACTGCGGGTTCGGTCGCCCCGGTCTGCTCTGCCAGGTCGATCCATTGCCGGGCGGAGGCGGGGCGATCGAGGTCCATTGCCGCGGATGCCGCCTCCAAGGCCGCCCACGCCCGCGCGTTCGGACCGGAGCTCCGGTGGAAGACGATCGACCACCTGTCCAAGGCGAGCTCGGCGAGGCCAACATCGGAAGCGAGGGACGCCACCGCGATCAGCAACTCCTCCGACTGATCTCCCGCCGGCGAATCCGCCACCCGGGTGATCGTGGACAACCCTCCCTCCCCGAGGATGAAGCGGGTCTCCGATTGGGCGAGCTCGAGGGCGGCCGAGGTCGCCGGAAGCCCTGCAGCCAACCGGTGCTCGATCGCCTCCACCCGCCGCTCCAGAGATGGATCCTCGATACTCCCCAGCCACCTGGCGATGCGACGATGGGCGTCGACCATCCTCGTGTCCGACGCCTCCCGGGCCACCGCCTCCCTGATCAGGTCGTGGACGATATGAATCCGGGAGCCGCTTCGCCGCACCAGGCCTCGACCTTCCAGCTCATCCAGCGTCTCCATGGCTCTGCTGTGGTCCCATCCCTCGATTGATCCCAGCTCGTCCGTGTCGACCGGCCTACCCAGGGCAGCCAGGGAGGTGAGGGCATTCACGGCGTCGGCGCTCGCCGCTTGCAGGCGCGCCTCCAGGACCGAGCCCGGTGAAGCCGCATCTGCGTTCGCGCTGAGCGCGATCATCCAGTAGGGGACGCCGCGGGCGCGCTCCCAGATAGCTCGGGCCGCAGCGGCTTCGATGTTGCGAGCCACCCCCCTTATCAACTCGACCCCTTCTTCTTGGCCGAGCCCTCCCACCTCGATCACCTCACAGCCGAGGCATGCACGCTCCATGCCCTCGATGAACGCCGAAGCGGCCAGTCCCGGACGGGTTGCAGCCACGACGCGTAGCTCCTTCTCGTAGCTGCGGGCCGCGCTCACCAGGAAGTGGACGAGACCCAACGACATCGCATCCAGCCACTGCAGGTCGTCTATGAAGAGCGTCGTTCCCTCGTGGATCAACCGTCGACGCACCGACTCGTAGATCTGGACAGGGATGAGCGGCGACTGCTGGTCACCTCCGGAGATCAACCCGGCGAGGAGGGTGCCCTCGGCGTCGGGATCATCCAGGTCGCGGAGCATCTCACCGGCAGCTGACAGAGCCACGTTTTGGAGGGCTTCTTGAGCGTTGACGCGGAGCTTGGTGCCGTCCGCCATGGCATAGGCGCGGTTGAGCAGAGCCGTTTTTCCGGCCCCTGGCTCGCCACGCAGCACGAGGGCTCTCGGCCCCTTCTCGGCGTGCACCGAACCCAAGAATCCACCCGCAAGCGCCATCTCATCGCGGCGCCCGACCAGTTCCATCCTCGCCGGGAGGCTACCTGGTAGGTGGAGGCACGCTTCTGGTTCTCGAGCCGGGTGGTGCCGTCTTCCCGATAGCGTTCCGACTCGTGGTCTCCGCTTCCGTGGACTGGGCCGCTCGTTTGGGCCGGGCTGTGCTGTTCGAGGCCGCCGTCTACCGCGAGGTAGGGGCTACGCGACCGCCGGGCCCAGCGAGCTTCGCCGCCATTGGTCTGGCAGCATCGGCCCACGCTCTCTGGGCCTCCCTGCGCTCACCTGGTGAGGCGGCCTTCGCTGCCTTCGCGGCATTCGTGGCAGAGGTGGCCATGTGGCTGATCGTGGTGACCTCGGTGTACGCCGTCCTCAGGCTGACACGGACCGGGCGGCGCCTGGCTTTCGGAGAGGTGTTCAATCCGGTGGCGCTCGCTGATGCCCCGGGGGGGATCATGATCCTGGGGCTGATACCCCTCCTGCGAAGCTTCACCCCCCTGCTCGTGGTGGCAGTCGCGTGGAGGATCGGCGCCCTCTGGGTGGCGGTCCGAGCCCTGGGATTGACCAACATTGGCTTACGAGCGGCAGCGGTGTTGGTCTCTTTGCTGGGCGGACTTGTCGTCTTCGCGGCTAGTGGGGCCATTCTCTGGTCGGTCTTTCCCGGCTAGGCGGCGGGAGAGCCGGTACTCGATGCTCAACCGGCCCAAATCAGGTGGGCTGGCGCCGCTTCCACCACCACGCCAGTGCGAGCGACAATGGCAGGAAACCCACGAGCGCGTGGTCGAGCAGATGCCAATCGTCCGGCACGTCGAACCCCTCCG
>JAHWLC010000152.1 GCA_019347585.1 Actinomycetota bacterium
TCATCAGGTGGTCATCCACCAGCGCGGTTTTCAAATCTACCGGCACCCGGACCATGGGAGGATCCGATTCCGGGCACCCGACACACCCGCCCGAGGCCCGCCGTTCTAGCGGATACCCGTTGCACGCCTAAGACAACAACCACCAAACCAATACCGACAACAGGCGGAACCGACACCCCTCCGCCCTAAAGCCGTGCCCGCCGGTCATTCGCGCCTCTAGCCTCTCCCGCCTTACGCTTTCCGAAGAGACGAGTTTTGGCGATCTTTCCCATCAGAACCTTTGGCGATCCCGTGCTTCGCATGGAGACCAAGCCCGTCTCGGATATCGATGATTCGCTGCGCAGCCTGGTGGAGTCCATGATCGAGACCATGTATGAGGCGCCCGGGGTGGGTCTCGCCGCCAATCAGATCGGAGTCCCCAGGCGGGTCGCCGTGTTCGACGCCCACGACGAGCTCGGCCCCAGGGTGATGGTCAACCCCGAGATCGTGGAGACCGAGGGGGAGGTCGAGTTCGAGGAGGGGTGCCTCTCGGTGCCCGGGCACTATTGGGAGATCGCCCGGCCCGCCTTTGCCCGGGTCAGGGCTCTCGATCTGGAGGGCAACCAGGTCGAATACGCCGGGGACGGTCTGCTGGGTCGGGTCCTTCAGCATGAGATCGACCATCTCAACGGCCTCCTCCTCCTCGACGCCATGCCCAAGCGCCTGCGGAAGAAGGCGCTCAAGGAGCTGCGGGACGAGGGTCTGGGGCTGGCATGACCCGCATCGTCTTCCTGGGCACCCCCGAAGAGGCCGTCCCCACCCTCGACGCCCTGGCCGAGCGGTTCCAGGTCGATCTCGTGGTCACCCGGCCCGATCGACCCCGGGGACGGTCGGGCGCTCCCCAGGCCCCGGCGGTGAAGCAGAGGGCGTCGGAGCTGGGGATAGACGTGGCCCAGCCGGAGCGGCGTTCCGACCTCGGGCCCGCCATCGCCGAGGCAGGAGACTTCGACCTCGGCGTGGTGGTCGCCTACGGGATGATCCTCGGATCAGAGGTGCTGGAGCTCCCCGAGAAGGGGCTGCTCAATGTGCACTTCTCCCTCCTCCCGAGATGGCGCGGGGCGGCGCCGGTGGCCAGGGCGATCATGGCAGGCGACACCATGACCGGAGTGACCGTCCTCAAGCTCGACGAAGGCCTCGATACCGGACCGGTGCTCACCGCCCAGGCCGTCGACATCAGACCGGGTGAGAATGCGGGAGAGCTCACCGGGAGGCTCTCCCGGCTCGGGGCGAGGCTGGTCACTTCGGTGATCCCCGGCTATGTGCAAGGCGACATCGATCCGGTTCCGCAGATCGATGACGGTGCCAGCTACGCAGAGAAGATCACCGCCGAGGACCGCCAGCTCGATGTCGCTGCGTCGCCGGTGGAGTTCGTGGCGAGGGTGAGGGGCCTCGCTCCCGACCCGGGGGCGATCCTCGCCATCGATGACGAGCCGCACAAGATCCTCGCAGCCAGGGAGTCGGACTGGTCACCCGAGCCGGGCACCTGGGAGCTGCACGACGGAGCCCCGGTGGTGGCGGTGAGGGAGGGCGGTGTCGAGCTCGTCGAGGTGCACCCGCCCGGGAAGCGCCCCCAGGCCGGGGAGGATTGGGCCCGGGGACGGAGACGCTCCCGGGGGACCGTCGGCTGAGCCCATAGACTCGGAAGCCATGAGCGGCGTCAAGATCGCCCCGTCATTGCTCGCCGCCGACTTCTCCCGGCTCGCCGATGACATCGCCCGGATCGAGGAAGCGGCGGATTGGCTCCATCTCGACGTGATGGACGGCCACTTCGTGCCCAATCTCTCCTTCGGCATCCCGGTGATCGAGAGCATCCGGGAGCACACCCGGCTCTTCTTCGACTGCCACGTCATGACTACCAACCCCGACTACTTCCTCGATGAGCTCTCCGGGGCCGGAATCGACCTGATCACCATGCACATCGAGGCCATCCCCGATCCCGAGGGCCCGGCGAAGCGAACCCGCGATATCGGCCTCGGCTTCGGGCTGGTTCTCAACCCTTCGACGCCGTTTGCCGGAGTCGCACCCTTTGCCGAGCTCTGCGACGTCGTGGTCTTGATGAGCGTCGAGCCTGGCCACGGCGGCCAGGAGTTCATCGAGACGGTTCTCCCCAAGGTCGAGGAGGCCAGAGAATGGGTTGAGAACAGGGGACTGGCGACCGATATTCAGGTCGATGGAGGGATCACGCCCGAAACAGCACCGCGCGCCGTCGACGCAGGCGCCACGGTGCTCGTTGCCGGAACCTCGGTGTTCGGGGCCGATGATCCCGCAGACTCGATCGCGGAGCTGAGAAGGGCGATAGAGAGCAGATGAGCGAGCGTGTTCTCGTAGCGGACGACGATCCGGACATCCTCACCGTCGTCAAGGTCAATTTCGAGCTGGACGGCTTCGAGGTGGAGACCGCCGTGGACGGGGAGGACGCCCTCCACAAGGCGGCGGCGAGCCCTCCGAACGTGATCGTCCTCGACATCATGATGCCCCGGATGGACGGGCTCACGGCCCTTCATCGTCTGCGCAGCCAGGCGGCCACGGCCAATATCCCCATCATCCTCCTCACCGCGCGCGGGCTCCCCGAAGACCGGGTCCGCGGTCTCGAGCTGGGGGCCGACGACTACATCACCAAGCCGTTCGATATCGTGGAGCTGGCGGCACGGGTGCGGGCGGTGCTCCGCCGGACCCAGGCGGCACGCGACCTCTCCCCGCTCACCGGGCTTCCCGGCAACTTCAAGATCACCGCCGAGATCGAGACCTGCATCAGGGAGAACCGTGATTTCGCCCTGGTCCACGGCGACCTCGACAACTTCAAGGCGTTCAACGACCACTACGGATTCATGCGGGGCGACGAGGTGATCAGGTTCTGCGCCCGCTGCTTCACCGAGGCGGCCGTCTCCCTTGGGATCGGCGACGCCTTCATCGGGCACATCGGAGGCGACGACTTCCTCGCCATCATCCCCCCCGAGATGGCCGAGCCCTTCTGCAAGGAGGTCGTGGAGAGGTTCGACGATGGCATCCTCGATCTCTACGACACCGCGGACGCGCTGCGCGGCTACATCGAAGTCATCGATCGCCGCGGGGAGCGGTACGCCTTCCCGGTGGTGTCGCTGTCACTGGGTGTAGCTTCCACCGAAGTGCGTGACATCGGCTCACAATGGGAGGCGTCGGCGATCGCGGTGGAGATGAAGGAGTTCGCAAAGAAGCAGCCCGGGTCCACCTATCGGATCGACCGGCGAACGGCCTAGGTGACCGATGACAACCAGGGGGGACGACCTCCCTCCAACCCCCCGCATGACCCGCGCCCGATGCGGCGCGCCTTCGAGCTGGCCCGCTCCCATCGCCCCCACCCCAATCCCAGGGTTGGCGCGGTCGTCGTCTCTCCCACCGGTGAGGTGGTGGGTGAGGGGGCCCACGAGGCGGTGGGCAAGCCACATGCCGAGGTCCTCGCCCTGGAGGAGGCGGGCGCTGCGGCGAGGGGCTCCACTCTCTACGTGACCCTCGAGCCGTGCAGCCACCGCGGCAACACCCCGCCCTGCGTCGATGCCATCGCCACAGCCGGCGTGGCGCGGGTGGTGGTCGGTGTGGGCGATCCGGACACCCGGGTCTCCGGCACGGGGATAGCGATGCTCCGCAGAGCGGGGATAGAGGTCGTCGAGAACTTCATGGCCGGGGAAGCAGAGGCCGCGGATCCGGCTTATTTCCGACACCGCCGCACCGGGATGCCCACCATCACGCTCAAGTACGCCATGACCCTCGACGGGTCGGTCGCCGCCGCCGACCGCTCGTCGCGTTGGGTGAGCTCCGAGGCTGCCCGTGTGGACGCCCACCGTCTCCGGGCGGAGATGGATGCGATCGTCGTCGGA
>JAHWLC010000153.1 GCA_019347585.1 Actinomycetota bacterium
GGGCCGTCGGCCACCCGGACCAGCTTCACGAAGCCGGCCGTCTTGAGGATCTGGCTCTTGCCGTTGCCACCGAGGTTGTAGTTGTAGGTCTTGACCTTGTCGGCCCCGTACTGTTCCTTGGCCTTCGTCTCGGTCAGGCCGACCGAGGCCAACTCCGGGTCGGAGTAGGTGACCCTCGGGATGCCGACCTCGTCGATGACGGCCGGGTTCTGCCCGGCGATCTCCTCGGCGACGAAGATGCCCTGCTGGAAGCCGCGGTGGGCGAGCTGGAGACCGGGCACGATGTCGCCGACGGCGTAGACGTTCGGCACGTTGGTGCGCAGCCGCTCGTCGGTCAGCACGTAGCCGCGGTCCATCTTGACGCCCTGCTCCTCGTACCCGAGGCCGGCGGTGTTCGGGCCGCGGCCAACCGCGACCAGCAGCAGCTCCGCCTCGACGGTCTCACCGCCGGCGATGGTCAGCCTGACGCCGTTGTCGGTCTACTCGACCTTCTCGAACGGCTTGCCGACCCTGAAGTTGATCTTCCGCTTGCGGAAGGCCCGCTCCAGCGCCTTCGACGACTCCTCGTCCTCGGCGGCGACCACGGCCACCGGCTCCCCCCAGTAGCGCACCACATCCGAGGCCAGTACCGGCTGGTCCGGGTGCTCGAGGCCGAACACGGGCCGGGCGGGCACATCCTCGGCGGTGAGCACCGCATGCACCCCCCCGATGGCGAGAGCAGGGGCGATATCGATGGAGAGGATGCGGGCATGGGGGTGAGGGCTGCGGGTGGTGGCGCCCCAGAGCATCCCCTCCGCCGAGAGGTCCGAGGCGTAGTCGAACTCCCCCCTCAGCTTGGGGATGCCGTCGGGGCGAAGCGGAGACTCTCCCACTCCCCCGCTCACCTTCACCCTGCGGACGGTGGTGGTCGCCGTCATCTCGATCGTCCAGCCAGCGACTCGAGAGCGCGCACTATGGCGTTGTACCCGGTGCAACGGCAGATGTTTCCGGCAAGCGCATCCCGGATCTCGGCGACTGTCGGGCGGGGATTCTCCTCGAAGAGCTCTGCCGCCGCCACCACGATGCCCGGGGTGCAGAACCCGCATTGCACGGCGCCGGCGCGGTGCATGGCCTCCTGAACGGGAGAGAGGTCGCCGGCGGGGGAGAGGCCCTCGACCGTGACCACCTCCGATCCCTCGGCGTCGGCAGCCATCACGAGACAGGAGCAGACCAACTCGCCGTCGAGCATCACCGAGCACGACCCACATTCACCCTGGTGGCAGGCGCCCTTTGAGCCGCGGAGACCGATCTCGTCGCGGAGGATGTCGAGGAGGCTGAGCGGATGGCGCACCCTCGCCGTGACCGCGCTCCCGTTCAGGGTGAAGGAGACCATCATCGCAGGCACCTCTCCAACAGCCGCCTGGCGAGCACGCCCGCAGCGTGCCTCCGGTACCGCTCCGTGGAGCGATGGTCGGTTATGGGGCTGACCCCTTCCTCCACGAGGCGCTGGAAACGCTCCAGTGCCGCCGGGGAGGGTCTCGGCTCGGCGGAGATCATCTCCTCGGCAGCCCGGGCACGCAGCACCGTCGGGCCCACCGACCCGAAGGCCGCCCTCGTGGTCCCGTCCTCGTCTCTGGTGACGACGCAGCAGACGGTGGCGATGACCATGGCATTGCGCACTCCGATCTTGGCGAAGGCCTGGCGAGGGGGCAGTCGTTCCGGAAGGTGGACCGCAGTGATCAGCTCGTCGTCGCGGAGCGATGTCTCCTTGACGCCGGTGAAGAAGTCCTCCCACGGCACCGTCCGCGATCCGCCCACCGAGGCCATCTCGATGGAGGCGTCGACTGCGGCGAGAAAAGGATGGCCGTCCCCGGCGGGACTGGCGGTGGCCAGGTTCCCGCCGATGGTGCCGGCATTCCTGATCTGGGGAGAGCCCACCGTCCGCGCCGCCTCGGCGAGGGCCTTGGGGCCTTCCCGCTCGATCCGTCTCCAGGTGACCGCCGATCCGATCCGGTGCCCATCCCACTCGGCGAGCTCCTGGAGGCGGCGCAGGGCCACCACCAGCTCGGGACGGGAGTGGCCGAAGTTGACCTCCACCATCAGGTCGGTCCCCCCCGCCAGGGGAGTCGCCCCGGCCGCCCTGGCCTGGAGTGCGTCGTCGAGCGTCCTAGGGTGATGAATCTCCAAGAGACGGAAGTTAATCGGCCAGGTCGCGGGCCAAACGGTTGTGCTCGGCCACCAGGGCATCGAGGTCCACCCCGGGCACCGACCCGTCGTCGACGAGACGCTCACCTCCCACCCAGGAGTGGGCGACCCGGGACGGAGCACACAGGATCACGGCCGCCACGGGGTCGTGGAGGGCACCCGCCATCGCCAGATCGTCCAGGTCGACGGCGATGACATCCGCCGCCTTCCCCGGCTCGAGCGTGCCGATGTCGTCCCTCTCGAGGACCGCCGCGCCCCCGACGGTGGCCAGCATCAGGGCAGTTCGCACCGGCATCTGACTGCCCTCGCCGACACCCGGCGCCACCGCGACCCGGTTGAGGAGGAGGGCCTGGCGAGCCTCGGCCAGCATGTGCGAGGAGTCGTTGGACGCCGAGCCATCCACCCCTAGCCCCACCCTGACCCCGTATCGCAGGAAGGTGCCGATGGGAGACATCCCGGAGGCGAGGCGCATGTTGGAGGTCGGGCAGTGGGCCACACCCGTGCCGGCAGCTCCCATCCTCTCCGCCTCCGCCGCGGAGACGTGGACGGCGTGGGCGTACCAGACGTCGCGGCCCACCCAGCCCAGCGACTCCATGTACTCCACCGGCCTCATCCCGAAGCGGTCGAGGCAGTACTCCTCCTCGTCGAAGGTCTCGGCGAGATGGGTGTGCAGCATCAAGCCCCTCTCGCGGGCGAGCTCGGCGGTCTCGCTCATCAGGTCCCCGGTCACCGAGAACGGCGAGCAAGGCGCCAGCACCACCCGCCGCCTCGCCCCCGGGGACGGGTCGTGAAATCGGTCGGCAGCCCGGGCCGAGGCGGCGAGGATCGTCTCGTTATCCTCGACCACCGAGTCCGGCGGCAGACCGCCATCCGACTCCCCGAGGCTCATCGATCCACGGGAGAAGTGCACCCGGATGTTCAGGTCTCCGGCACCCTCGAACTGGTCATCGATGGCCGAGCCGTTGGGCCAGAGGTACTGATGGTCGAAGACGGTGGTGGCTCCGCTCAGGGCCAACTCGAGGAGCCCGAGACGGGTGGCGATGCGGACATGCTCCGGCGTGATTCGGGCCCATACCGGGTAGAGGGCCCGCAGCCACTCGAAGAGCCCGGCGTCCTGGGCGCCGGGCATGGCCCGAGTCAGTGTCTGATAGAGGTGATGGTGGGTGTTGACCAGACCCGGGAGCACCACATGCCCTTCCAGATCGGCGACCTCGTCGGCGGTGTCCGGCAGCTCCCCGCTGGGGCCGACCCTCTCGATCCACCCATCCCGGGCGTAGAGCCCTCCGTCGGCGATCTCGTCGCCGGTCATGGTGGCGAGGACGGTTGCATTTCGGATGAGCAGGGTCCCCATCGGCGCCAACCTACCGGTGGTCATAGAGTCTCGACCATGACTCTCACCAGCAGCTCTTTGGACGATTGGGGCCGGCGCCTCACCCGAGCCTCGGAAGACATAGCCAGGGAGTTCCCCGGGGAGAGCCCGGACCGCCAGCCGGTTCACACGGTGTACGGAGGCGCCCACCTGTTTTCGGCGGGGACCGCGGCCAGGCTCGGCGAATTGGCTCTCGACTTCGCCGACCGCTGGGTCGGTGATCCCAAAGCCCTCGCCGAGATCGTCGGGATCGACGGGGAGCTCGCCGAAAGGGTCCACCAGGC
>JAHWLC010000154.1 GCA_019347585.1 Actinomycetota bacterium
GGCCTTGCCTCCCAGCTCGAGAGTGAGCCGTTTCGAGGAACCGGCCAGCTCGTCCTGGATCATCTTCCCCACCTGCGTCGATCCGGTGAAGGCCACCTTGTCGACGTCGGGGTGCGACACCACCAGTGCCCCGGTGGGCCCGGCCCCAGTGACGATGTTGAGGGCGCCGGGAGGCAGCCCCGCTTCTGCGGTGAGCTGGGCGAACGCCAGCGCGCTCAACGGCGTGGTCTCGGCCGGCTTGAGGACCACGGTGTTGCCGGTGGCCAGGGCCGGGGCCACCTTCCAGGCCAGCATGAGCAGGGGGAAGTTCCAGGGGATGACCTGCCCGGCTACCCCCAAGGGCTTAGGGTCGAGGCCGGGGAAGGCGTACTCCAGCTTGTCCGCCCATCCCGCGTAGTAGAAGAAGTGGGCCGCGACCAGGGGGAGATCGACGTCGCGGGACTCTTTGATCGGCTTGCCGCCGTCCATCGTCTCCAGGACCGCCAGCTCCCTCGACCTCTCCTGAACCATGCGGGCGATCCTGAATATGAGCTTGGCCCGCTCCGCGGCCGGCATCGAGCCCCACTCCCCCTCGTAGGCGTTTCGAGCCGACGCCACCGCGGCGTCGACATCGGCCTCGCCCGCCTCGGCGACCCTTGCCAGCTCCTCTTCGGTGGCCGGGTTGATCGTGGAGAAGTAGTTGCCCGATTCCGGTTTCCTCATCTCCCCGTCGATGAACAGCCCGTAGCGGTCGTCGATCTCGACGATCTCGGTGCTCTCTCGGGACTCGGCGTACTCCCACAGGAGAGGCTCGTGGCTGGTGCCGGGAAGTCGGGTCACAGCCATGTCAGTCCTTGGTGAAGTAGTCGGGGGACCAGTAGCGGCCGGTCTCGAGCCAGCGGACCTGCATCAGCACGTCGTTGAGCAGGGAGGAGGCACCGATCCGGAACCAGTCGGGCGTCATCCAATCTTCCCCGAGGGTCTCGTTGAGGACGATCAGGTACTTGATGGCGTCCTTCGAGGTGCGGATGCCTCCGGCCGGCTTCATCCCCACCATGGTCCCGGTGGCGTCGTGGAAGTCACGAATCGCCTCCAGCATCACCAGCGTGACGGGGAGCGTCGCCGCGGGCTGGATCTTGCCGGTCGAGGTCTTGATGAAGTCGGCTCCCGCCGCCATCGCCAGCGTCGACGCCCGCCGGACGTTGTCCAGCGTGCCGAGCTCGCCGGTCTCCAGGATCACCTTGAGATGGGCGTCCCCGCACGCCTCCTTCACCCGGCGGATCTCGTCGAAGACCTTGAAGTACTCTCCGCTGAGGAAGGCCCCCCGGTCGATGACCATGTCGACCTCGTCGGCGCCGGCGGCCACCACCTGTGATGTCTCCCTCACCTTGAGGTCGGTGGGCGCCTGACCGGAAGGGAAGTAGGTGGTGACGGAGGCGACCTTGACGCTGCTCCCCTCGGTCGCCTGCACCGCATAGGGGACCATCGACGGGTAGACGACGAGGGCCGCCACCGAAGGGATCGACGGGTCGGTCGGGTCGGGGCGCACCGCCTTGGACGCCAACTGGATCACCTTCCCCGGCGTGTCCTGGCCTTCCAGGGTGGTGAGATCGATCATCCGGACGATGAGATCGAGAGCTGCCCGCTTCGACTCCCGCTTGATCGACCTGGTGGTGAGAGCCGCTATCCGTTCCTCGACCCCCACCTGGTCGACCGAGGGCACTCCGCGCAGGAAAGTGCGGAGCGTCGGCGTGGTCACCCGATCGGGCAGCACCGAGGTCCGGGAGGTGAGAGTCATCCCGTCAATGGTACGTGCTTTGCGATCAGGCGCTACCGCCGTCGAGGTCGACCGTCTCCAAGGGCTCGGCGGCCGGGCCGGACAGCACCTGGCCGTCGCGGCCAAACCTCGAGCCGTGGCATTGGCAATCCCAGCTGTTCTCGGCGTCGTTCCAGTGAACGGTGCAGCCGAGGTGCGTGCATGTCGCAGAAACCGCCTGGATCTCACCGGACGGTGCCCGATAGGCAGCGACGGTCCCCGACCCATCGGCGCGGACCAGGGCGCCCTCTCCCGGCCTCAGGTCGGCTAGTGGGCGAGGCGAAAGCCGCTCGACGCGGTCACCTACGAACATCCGGGCAACCTTGGCGTTGTCAGAGATGATCTTCTTGACCGCCCTCGCGTCACCGATCCTGCCCGCCTCGAAGCTCTCCGCGAACGGATTGGAGACGCCCAGCACCAGATCGGTCATGATGCGGGCAGCCGCGGTCCCGTTGCTCAGGCCCCACTTGTGGAATCCGGTGGCGACCAAGGTCCGGTCGGTGAGGGGCGATCGACCGACGTAGGGCAGCCCGTCGGCGGTGGAGTAGTCCTGGGCCGACCAGCGGTAATCGAAGGTGTCGACGTCGAAGTGCTCTCTCGCCCAGCGCTCCAGTTCGCCCCAGCGACCCGGATTCGCCTTCTCCTCGTCGCCGGTCTCATGGCTCTCCCCGACGAAGATGATCCCGGTGTCGCCTCCGTCGGGCCAGGGGCGGAACGATCGGACCGGGGGCCCCGCCCCGATGTACATGCCTGCGGGCGGGGCGGACCTGAGCCGCGCCGCGATCCCATAGGCGCGGCCGGGACGGGTCTTGGCGAAGAAGCCGCCTCGATCGATGAACGGGAGCAATGTGGCGACGATCGCGTGCCCGGCCGTGACCGACCCCCCGGATGCCGCATGGACCTCGACCCGGTCCCCATGCTCGGCTAGACCGATTATCCGGCTTTGCTCATGGACGTGTCCCCCCAGGCTGATCAGCTCCCGGGCCAGCGCGTCGCAGTAGCGCACCGGGTGGAAGTGGGCTTGGTCCGTGAACTCGAGGGCGCCGGCGATCTGAAAGGGGAGGTCCGTGGGTTGGTCGATCAGACCCGAGGGGAGACCGAGCCTGGATGCAGCGGCGTGCTCGGCCTCCAGGTCGCCCATCTGCCCGGAGTCCAGGGCGAAGACCAGGGCGGAGGCGCGGGTGTGGTCGCAGCGGGCGTCGGTGTCCCGCACCAGCGATTCGATCAGCTCCACTGCCTGCTGGTTGGCCTGCGCATAGGCACGAGCCACAGGCTCGCCGTGCCTCTCGATCATGTCCCGGTATATCAAACCGTGCTGGGAGGTGACCTTTCCGGTGGTCCCGCCGGTGGTGCCCGAGCCGACTCCGGCTGCTTCGAGCACGACCACTTCGAGCCCCTCGCGTGCCAGGAGCAACGCAGAGGTCAGGCCGGTGATCCCGGCGCCCACCACCAGCGCGTCGGCGATGCGGGATCGCGACAGGGGTTCATAGCTCGTGCGATCGGCGTCGGTCAGCCAGACCGGGCGACGCTCAGACAAGGAGAGACTCCATGGATATCTCCCATACCCGTGCGGAGGCCCATGTATGCGCTCAGGCTCAGGCGCGCTCGGTACGGGGGGTTGGCGGTCGTCGCGGGCCGTTCACTCGACCAGTTAGCGTGCGCCGTCGCTTGAACCCGTGGACTCCACTCGTCGCCGCCACCCTCGGCTGGGCCTCCTCGGCGGTCATGACCCGCGCCGTGATCGTCAACGGCGTCGGCACGTTCACCCTGGTCCCGCTGCGGATGAGCTTCGCCCTCGTCTCTCTCATCCTCATCGTCCTGCTGTCGCGCCGCTTCTGGACCACCAGCCCCCCAGCCTGGGGCCGGGGACTGGTGCTCGGGGTGGTGGCCATGGCCCTCCCCATGCTCCTGCTCACCCTGGCCTTGGAGGACCTCCCGGTGAGCCTGGGCGGGCTCCTCATCGCGCTCATCCCGATCGCGACCATCGCCGCCGCCCATTTCATGGTGGAAGGCGAGCGGTTCAGCGCCAAGTCCCT
>JAHWLC010000155.1 GCA_019347585.1 Actinomycetota bacterium
GCGCACGACATGACCCCCCAGTGAGGACACCAGATCCCAGCCGAGCAGGAGCGGCGCCGCCTCCTCCGGGGGTCCGCTCAGGATCTCGGCCAGCTCACCAGGGGCGAGGATCAGGCCCCCCTCAGCTCACAGCCGAGGGCTGCGGCAGCCTCGATCATCGCCTGGCGAACCGGGGCGACCTCCTCGTTGGTGAGGGTGCGATCGGGGGCACGCAGCCGGTAGCGGATGGCGAGCGCCCTCTCACCTTTCTCGAGCCCGGGCCCCCGGTACTCGTCGAAGACCCGGGCCCACTCCACCAGGTCCTCGCCCGCTCCCGCGGTTGCCTCGAGGAGAGCGCCGGCGCGAACGCCGGACGGGCAAACGAAGGAGAGGTCGAAATCGACCGGGGGAAATACCGAGGGGCTCACGGCGATCACCGGCGCCACCGGGGCCAGCAGGGGCGCCAGCTCGAGCTCGGCAACCGCCACCCGCCCGGAGAGCTCGAAAGCCGCGGCCGCAGCGGGATGGAGCTCGCCGACATGGCCGATGGCCTCTCCACCGATGATGACACGCGCCGTCCGGCCCGGGTGGAAACCAGGAGGTGAGGCCGGTTCGAGTGCCGAATCGATGCCGAGCGACCTGCCCAGATGCCGCCAAACCGCGAGGGACATCTCCGCCGAGGCCGAGCTCTCCGTTCCCTCCAGCCTCGCGATACCCACGCCTCCCACGATCGCCCAGGCGAGACGTTCCGGCTGCTCGGGCAGCCTGGGATCGGTGTCGTCGGGCGCAGAGGAGAACACCCGGCCCGTCTCGAACAGGGCGACATCGGAGACGCCGTGCGATCGGTTGTATCGCAGGGCTCCGAGAAGACCGGGGAGCAGGCTGGGTCGGAGCTTGCTCTCCTCCTCCCGGAGGGGGTTGCGCACGGTGAGCAGATCGGAGACCCCCGCTCCGGGATTCAGCCGGACCAGGTCGTCCACGCTGACGAAGGGCAGGTTGATCGCCTGGCTGAGACCGATACCGGTGAGGGCCCGGTGCACACCCCGGAGACGGCGCTGCTCGATGGTCAGCCCACCCGCGGGACTGGTGGGAAGAGTGGGTTCGAACTCGTCGTAACCGTGAAGACGAGCCACCTCCTCCACCAGATCCGCCGGCCGGGTGATGTCCGGGCGATAAGTCGGCACCGTCACCATCATGGGATCGCCGGGACCGACCTGCATGTCGAGGCGACGCAGCAGGTCGCGTATCCGGTCGGCATCGAACCCGGGGCCGAGCAGTCTCTCCACCTCGGCCGAGGACAGCTCGACCACCGCCTCCTCGATCTTCCTGGTGATCACGTCCACCGAGCCTGCGAGCACCTTGCCCCCGGCGATCTCGGCGACCATCGCCGAGGCGCGGGCGTTGGCCTCGTCGGCGAGACCGGGATCGACCCCGCGCTCGAACCGCCTCGATGCCTCCGAGGGGAGGCCGTGGCGGCGGGACATGAACATGATCGTCGGCGGGTCCCAGGAAGCGGCCTCCATGAGGACACGGGTGGTCTCCTCGGTCACCTCGCTGCGGGCCCCGCCCATCGTCCCCGCCATGGAAGTTGGCCCCTCGTCGTCGTAGATGACCAGGTCGGAAGGGTGCAAGGTCCGCTTCTCATGGTCCAAGGTCACCAGCGTCTCGCCCGCCGTGGCTCGCTTCACCACCAGCCGGTCCCCGGCGATGGTCTCGGCATCGAAGGCGTGGAGCGGATGGCCGAGCTCCAGCATCACGTAGTTGGTCACGTCGACGACGTTGGACACGGGACGAACACCCACCTTGCGCAGCCGGTGCCGGACCCAGAGCGGGGACGGGGCCACCGTCACCCCCGCAATCTCCCGGGCGGTGAAGCGCCGACAGCCTTCGCTGTCCTCGATCTCCACCGCGACGGCGGTCTCACCTTCCACCGTCTCCAGGGTGCGTTCGGGGACCCGATAGGACGTCTCGTAATGGGCCGCGAGGTCGCGGGCTATTCCCAGCAGCGACATCGCATAGGGGCGGTCGGTGGTGATATCGAGGTCGAGCACGACATCGGGCAACTCGACGAGCTCGGTGAAGTCGGTTCCCAGCTCGGGCTCGCCCTCGAGGACCAGGATCCCGCTGTGGTCGTCGCCGAGGGCGAGCTCGGCCTCGGAGCAGATCATGCCGTTTGACACCACGCCCCTGATCTCCCGCTTGCCGATCTCCACGCCGCCGGGCAGCACCGCACCCGGCTCGGCCACTGCGACACGGGCCCCTTCCTCGAAGTTCCACGCCCCACAGATGATCTGGCGGGGACCGGAGCCGATGTCCACCTGACACACCCTGATCCGGTCGGCATCGGGATGGGAGGCGATCGAGGTCACCCGCCCCACCCTCACCCCTTCCCAGCCTGCGTCGAGCCGCTCGACGCCTTCGACGGCATGCCCGAGCATGGTGAGCACGCCCGCCAGCTCGTCGGGATCGGCGGTGGGCAGGTCGATGAACTCCTGGAGCCAGCGCAGAGAGATCTTCATCCGAACTGGCCCAGAAAGCGGAGGTCGTTGTCGATGAAGTGACGCATCGAGGCGATCCCGTGGCGGACCATGGTCAGCCGCTCCGGCCCCATTCCGAATGCGAACCCGCTCAGCCTGGTCGAGTCATATCCGCCCGTCTCCAGGACATGGGGGTCGACCATGCCGCAGCCGAGCATCTCCAGCCAGCCCGCCCCGCCGCACACTCGGCAGCCCGGCTCACCGCCTTCGCAGGCGAAACAGGACACATCGAGCTCGGCGCTCGGCTCGGTGAAGGGGAAGAAGCTGGGGCGGAGACGGACCGTCGTCCTCGGCCCGAAGAACTCACGGGCGAAGTGGAGCAGGGTTCCCTTCAGATCCCCGAAGACGATGTCGGTGTCGACGGCGAGACCCTCGATCTGGTGGAAAACGGGAAGATGGGTGGCGTCGATGGTATCGGTCCGGTAGGTCCGGCCAGGCACGACGATATAGACGGGAGGGTCATTGGCCTCCATCCATCGGGCCTGCACCGGTGAGGTCTGGGTGCGGAGCAGCACCTCGTCTCTCGGGTCTCCCCAGTCGAGGTACATCGTGTCCGACTCGAGGCGGGAGGGATGAGTGGGAGGAGTGTTGAGGGCGTCGAAGTTGTACCAGCCCAACTCGGCCTCCGGTCCGGAGGCCACTCGATAGCCCAGGCTCACGAAGATGTCGACGACCTCGTCGATCGTCTGCTGGATGGGATGGAGCGCTCCCCTCGGGAACACCACGGACTCCAGGGTGACGTCGATTCTCTCCTCCGCGAGGCGGCGCTCTTCCTCTGCTCGCCCCAGGTCGTTCCGCTTGGCGGCGAGGAGCCGCTCGATGTGCGCGGTCACCTCATGCAGCTTCGAGCCCACCGCGGGACGCCGGGAGGCGTCGACATCACCCATCGCCCGCCGCACCTCTCCCACCGCCGACGACCTGCCCAACAGCGCGGTCTCGGCCTGCTCCAACTCGTCCAGGGTCGAGGCGGCGTCGACCATCTCCGGGGCGGCGGCGGCCGCCTCGTCGAGCGTGCGAATGGGGTCCATCGTGGGCGGCAGGTTATACCCGGCCCCGCTCGGGCCCGGGAGGTTTGGCGAGCTCGTACATGGCGATCCCGGCTGCCACCGCGGCATTCAGGCTCTCCGTCACTCCGGTCGTGGGGATGGTCAGCCTGTGGGTTGCGGAGTCGACAATCGCTTGGGGAATCCCGTGCGCCTCCTCCCCCACCAGCAGGGCCACCGGCCGCTCCGTCACCTCTTCGGG
>JAHWLC010000156.1 GCA_019347585.1 Actinomycetota bacterium
TCGCCGGCGACGTCCCTGGGCGGTCTGCCCAACTGGGAGGCGGCGGCCATGGCCCCGTTGCACTGGAACTGGGAGAGCTCGGGTCGCTGCGAGGGGACGACCTCCCCCAGCTCGTGGGGGAGCCCCCACCCGGCGAAGGCCTTGCCAGCCAGCTCGGAGATATGGGACAGCAGCGACATGTCGCCGCGAGGTTAGGTCAGTACTTGGCCAGCTCCTGAGCCCGCTCCACGATGCGCTCCGGGGTCGGATAGAGCGTCTTCTCCAGGGAGCCGGCGTAGGGCATGATCGGCACGTCGGGCAGGGCGTAGCGCTTCACCGGCCCGTCGAGCCATTCGAAGGTCTTGTCGGCGATCTGCGCCGCGATCTCGGCGCCGTAGCCGCAGAACTCGTTGTCCTCGTAGATGATCAGGGCCTTCGAGGTCTTCTCGATCGACTTCTCGATGGTGGGCCAGTCGAGAGGCTTGAGCGTCCGCAGGTCGATCACCTCGGGGCTGATGTCGAGATCCTCCAGAACAGGGACCGCCTCCATGGTGAAATGCGCCATGGCCCCGTAGGTGATGATGGTGAGGTCGTTCCCCTGGTGCCGGATGGCGGCCTTTCCCAGCGGGACCTCCCAATCACCGTCGGGGAACGGCCCCTTGGCCAGCCGGTACAGCTTCTTCGGCTCGAGGAACATCACCGGGTCGGGATCCTCGACCGCGGCGTGCAGCAGGCCCTTCACGTCGGCGGGGGTGGAGGCGATCACCACCTTGAGCCCGGGGACATGTGAATAGAAGGCCTCGATCGACTGGGAGTGGTACTGAGCGCCGTGGATCCCCGCTCCGTAGGGGGTCCTGATGACGATGGGGACGTTCCAGCGCCCGTCCGACCGGTAGCTGACCCGTGCCGCCTCGGACACGATCTGGTTGAAGGCGGGGTGGATGTAGTCGGCGAACTGGATCTCGGGGAGCACCTTGAACCCGGTGGCGGACATCCCGATGGCGCAGCCGATGATCGAGGATTCCGCGATCGGGGTGTTGAAGCAGCGGTCGTCTCCGAACCGCTCGGTGAGGCCTTCCGTTGCCTTGAACACTCCCCCTTTCTCCCTGGCCACGTCCTCCCCGAAGAGAACGGTGTCGTCGTGCTTCTCGAAGACCTCGTGGAGGGTGCGGTTGATCGCCTTGATCAGGTTCAGGGTCTGCCCCTCGGGGTCGGGGCCGGGCCCGGTCACCGGATCGCCGGGCTCGATGACCCGGGCGTAGACCCGGGAGGTGGGCTCGTCGGGCACCTCGGCCGCCTCGGCCTGCTTCACCGCCTCGGCGAGCTCCGCGATGACCTCCTCGTCCAAGCCCTCCTCCTCCGCCTTGGTGAGCAGCCGGTGCTCGATGAGGTACTGGCGGAGCCGGGCCACCGGGTCCCTCTTCCTCCACCGCTCCACCTCCTCCTCGCTGCGATAGAGCGAGTCGTTGTCGTCGGAGGTGTGGGCGTAGTAGCGGTAGGTTTCGGCTTCGATCAGGGTCGGCCCCTCACCGGCGCGGGCCCTGGCCACGGCGCGCTGCATGGTGGAGAGGACCTCGAAGGCATCGTTGCCGTCGATGGCGAATCCCGGGAACCCGTAGCCCTGGGCCCGGTCGACCACCCGGCCTGCCACCTCCTCCTCGGTCGGCACCGAGATGGCGTACTGGTTGTTCTCGATGACGAAGATGAGGGGGAGCTGGTGGATGCCCGCCCAGTTCATGGCCTCGTGCCAGTCGCCCTCCGAGGTGGCGCCCTCGCCCCCGTAAACCACGGCCACCGCGTCGGAGCCCTTCAACTCGAGCCCATGGGCGATACCGGCGGCATGGGGGAACTGGGTCCCGATCACCGAAGACTGGGTGAAGACCCTACGGTCGGGGGCGGACCAGTGATTGGGGAGTTGGCGGCCTCCCGACGTGGGGTCGTCCTTGCGGGCGAACACCGCCAGGAAGACCTCGTATGGGGTGAACCCCCAGGCGAGACCGACGCCCATGTCGCGGTAGTAGGGGAGAACCCAGTCCTTGTCCTTGTCCAGAGCGAACACCGAGGCCACCTGGACGGCTTCGTGGCCGGACGAGCCCACCACGAACGCGGCGCGTCCCTGACGCTGCAGCGCCCACATCCGGTCGTCGACCCTCCGGGTGAGCAGCATGAGCCGGTACATGGCGAGTACCTCGTCGTCGGTCAGACCGAGGCTGCGGTGGTCGAGCTCGCTCCCCACGTCCCCGCCTTCAGTTCCTGTCGTCGCCGTTGCGTCGGAACTTGCGGAGACCGCCGATCATCTCGATGCGACGATTGGCCACCTCGATGGCGGCTTGGTTCGGATTGACCCCGAGCTCGTCGGCGGTCTTCAGAATCTCGAGGGTGGCGTCATAGATGGCGTCCACCCGGTGGAGCGCCCGGGTCCTGGAGTATCCGTGGAGCTCGTCATAGACGTTGATCAACCCTCCCGCGTTGACCACGAAGTCGGGTGCGTAGAGGATCCCTCGCTCGGCGAGACGTTCGGCGTCCGCTTCCGTGGCGAGCTGGTTGTTAGCGCTGCCCACCACGGCCTGGCAGTTCAACTCGGGGATCGTGTCTGCGTTGAGGATGCCCCCGAGCGCGCACGGGGAGAAGAAGTCGCAGTCGACCTTGTGGATCTCGTCCGGTTCCACCGGCTTGACGCCGTACTTCTCCACCGCTGCCTCCACTGCCGACTCGTAGGCGTCGGAGACGATCACCTCGGCCCTTGCCTCGGCGAGGAGCTGGGCGAAAGCCGATCCGACCTTGCCCACACCCTGGACGGCGAAGCGTCGGCCGGTCAGCTCCGAGTCACCCCACAGCTTGTGGGCCACCGCCTTCGCTGCGGCGACCAGGCCCCGTGCCGTCACCGGCGACGGGTCGCCCGAGCCGCCCAACGCCACCGAGTTGCCCAGCGCCCATTTGGTCTCGCGGCGGACCACGTCCATGTCGCTGGGGGTGGTCCCGACGTCCTCGGCGGTTATGTAACGGCCTTGCAGCGAGTCGACGATGCGGCCGTAGGCGCGGAAGAGCCGCTCGGACTTGTCTTCACGCGGGTCGCCGATGATGACCGCCTTCCCGCCGCCGAGGTCGAGACCGGCGGCGGCCGCTTTCGAGGTCATGCCTTTGGAGAGTCGGAGCACGTCCTGGAGGGCTGCTTCCTCGGATTCGTAAGGAAAAAAACGAGTCCCGCCTAAAGCGGGACCCAGAGCCGTGCTGTGTATGGCGATAATGGCCTTTAGGCCTGATACCTGGTCATAGCCGAAGAGGATCTGTTCGTGGCCCTCGATGGCTACCTCTTCGAATACTCCCAAGGGTGCACTCCTCTGCTCGCGGGAACTGGGTGTGCCGATACTACTTGGGCATGCGCCCTTGCGCCTCAGCGGTGATGTCGCCGGAGGTGTGCCAGGATGGCGGCATGACCAGGGCCTCGTATCTCAAGGTATACACACCAGAGCTGGTCGGGTCGTCTGCGCCGGTTCCCGGCTTCGTGAAGAGCTACGGGATCCTCTCCGAGACCGAAAGCGAGGACCATTGGACAGCGTCGTGGGAGGGACGTCGTCTCGTCTGCCCGCGCAATCTGAGGCTTCGAGTGCTGGAGTCGACCGTGGCCTTTGCCGGTGTGTTCCGAGCCATGGGGGTGGGTCTCATCCCCGAGGATGCTGCCAGGGCGGCCGACCGGGAGCTGAGGGCTTATCGACGGGACAATCCTGGCCATCGCTCGCATGTGCTCACCACCGCATGGCACGTCCCGG